>CAYWGG010000082.1:0-10284 GCA_964457285.1 uncultured Dehalococcoidia bacterium | reverse complement strand
ATATCCTCTTGACACCGCCTGCTAATGTATGTACAGTAGTGTCCTGATTCGGGCCTTTTTAATTCTTCTCGGCCATATTGTCATGAGGTGTAGCAGGTGGCAATAACAGTACCCCGGCGACAACCCTGGTATGCTCCTCCCAGGCTCCTTCGTAGTGCCACTGGACTGCGGCGATACCCTGTGATTCCCGCGGCCGTACTGTTACTCGTATTGGTCATCCCGGCGATTTTCGCACCCCTGGTCGCTCCTCATGACCCCCTGGACGGCGACATGAACGTGCGGTTGCTGCCGCCAGCGTGGGTGGGAGAGGAGGCCGTAGTGAAGACGGTGGTAGCTACGGTAGACCCGAACAACCGCGACAATGAAATCTCCCTTAGCGATGCCCAGAGAAACGTCAGACTTGGCAAGGTCAGGGTCGTGGGTGGTGCTGAAGGTGGGGAGGTGACGACAGGCAGCCAGATAGAGGTCGTGACCAAACCGGGCGGGTCTGGCAAGTATCTCCTCGGCACTGACAAGGTGGGGCGTGACATCCTCAGCCGCATCATCTACGGCTCCAGAGTCTCCATTGTAGTCGCAGGGATAGCCATTCTCGTAGCAGGCAGCATAGGCACCATCCTGGGGATCACCGCCGGGTACTCCGGAGGCTGGACCGATGCTATAGTTATGCGCCTGGTGGATATTTCCCTGTCCATCCCCATCGTCCTGTTAGCCCTGGTGCTGGTGATAGTGGTAGGGCCCAGCTTTACGACTATCATAGCGGTGCTGGTGATTTTGCTATGGGCCCACTATGCACGAATGGCGCGAGGAGAGACCTTGTCCGTTAAAGTGCGGGATTTCGTGGCCCGGGCTCGGGTAGCAGGGGCATCTCACACCCGAATCATGATTCACCACATCGTCCCCAACGTGTTCAACAGCCTGATTGTGTTGGCTACCCTCCAGCTTGGCCTGGTGATTGTGGTGGAAGCCACTCTGAGTTTCCTGGGTGCAGGTATTCCAAGACCTACGCCTGCCTGGGGTCTGATGGTAGCCGATGGGAGAGAGCTCATCATCTCCCACTGGTGGGTCGCCTTCTTCCCTGGGCTGGCCATCATGCTGGTGTGTCTGTCTATGAACCTTCTGGGTGACTGGCTACGGGATAAGCTGGACCCCAAACAGAGACAGGTGTAACATAACAAGGTATAGCAGAATAAGGCTCGCCCCTATGGAAGCCACCTCCCATAGGGGCGAGCCTTATTTAGAGCGTCTCACAAAACCCTTTCCATATACCGGAGCCTGATGATGTTTAACAAATTAACCAGGTAATCAGGATAGGTGTTCCACCCCCATCCCTTCGGCTTCGCTCAGGGCAGGCTCTGGCCTTCCCCCATCAAGGGGGAAGGGATTTAAGGTGGGGATGAGGTGTCAGGGGGAAGGCCTTTCTCTTCGGGATTATCCGTATCGGATGCGGGGGTCCAGGTAGGCGTACAGTACGTCCGCTACAAAGTTGGCTGCCACGAAGAAGCCGCAGAAGAGCATTACCACCGCCTGGATCACCTGGTAGTCCCTGGCAAAGGCAGCCTCATAGGCTAGGAGACCTAGCCCAGGCCATGCGAAAACGGTCTCGATGGATACGGACCCTATCATCAGCGACCCAAGGATGATGGCAAAGTAGGTAAGGGGAGCAATGGCAGCGTTGCGGAGGCAGTGTTTCCAGATAACCTTCCATTCCGCCAGCCCCTTGATGCGCGCCAGCTTTACGTACTCACTATCCAGCACGTCCAGCATGGAGGAGCGTACTAGACGCATCAGCGCAGCCACCCAGAACCAGCCGAGGGCTATGGCAGGGAGGATGAAAGAGGTTATCCCTCCCTTTCCAGAGGTGGGGACCACGTCCAACTCCACGGCAAAGACCCACATCAAGACCAGACCCAGCCAGAAACCGGGTGCTGACTGACCAACCAACGCCATCGCCTTGCCGATATAGTCAAGTACACTATCCTTTTTAACCGCCGAGAACACCCCAACGGGCAGGGCAATGACGGTAGCCACTGCTATAGCAAAAGCCGCCAGCATAAGTGTGTTGGGCAACCTGTCCTTTATCAGGTCCATAGCCGTGCTGCCCTGGAACTTGAAGGACTGGCCGAAGTCTCCCTTGAAAGCGTTGCCCATGAATTTGATATACTGTGCGTGCAGAGGCTTGTCCAGGCCCCACGCTCTCTTCAACTCGGCGCGTTGTTCCTCCGTCGACTCAAACCCCGCCATGACATCCGCCGGGTTGCCTGTGATACGGCCTAGCCCGAAGACAATGATGCTGACGGCTATCAGAGCGATGAAGGTTTGGAACAAGCGCAATAGGATATAACGTTGCATCGCTGCCCTCACATAACGATTGTGGTGAGTAGAATCCTTCGACAACCTCAAGACAGGTCTGGAGAACACCCCATCCTTCCGGAAAGGGCCATCGGAGGGGGAAAAACCCTCTGGACTCCCCAGAGGGCAGGTTATCAGACAGGCCCTTACCAGTGCCAGATGGCGTCGTGGGAATCGAAGAGGTTGGCCAGCTCCCCACGGCTCACCAGATTGACCCCCTGGGCGACCTCCCGCTGGCTGATGCCCCGGTCTTCCAGGTCCTCTCGCACCACATAGGTGGCGACTCCGGCCTTGATGATCTCCGACACGTCCCTGTCTATTTTAGGCCCTACTTCCATCTTCACTCCGCCGAAGCTCAGGCCGCTGGCGTCCTGACCTCTAACAACGTAGTTCACAGCATTGCCTCGGAGGAGTAGAGAGATGTCAGCGCCAGATTTCTTGAGGATGTGTGTCATCCATATAACAGTATCATCCTGCTCTTCGATGGTGCCGTGGTATGCCCGTTCAGCGATTGATAGTATCTTTGCCATAGCTCCTCCTTTCGACTACGCTCAAGGCATGCCTACTTCGTGCCCATGACCAGGGTGTTGTTGCTCTGAGTGGTCCACTTAAAGAAGTCAGCGGGAGAGCCACGGCGTGCGCCTTCAATCCAGTGGCCGGAGCCGCGCTCATCTACGCACAGGCCGCAGTTAATCCACTCTACCAGCTCGGTCTTCAGCAGGGCCGCGATGAAGTTGGCGGTGGTAGGATGCTGCTCTTGCTCCACGGTCGTACCGTGAACAGGATTGGGGTGAGGCTTTTGCTCGGCCATAGTAAGATTCACTGCCCCCTCATAGGCAAAGATGTTCACCTTGTGTCCTTTGCGCACAGCGGCATCTATGATGCGCAGGGCGGTGGTGGTAGCTTCCGATTCGTAGGGTGGGTCCATCAATGCGATGGTCAGGGTTGCCATGTTGCCTCCTTTCCTAAATCCAGGCTAATGCCACACGATTTTGGTGCCATCCCGAACCAGCAGGTCAACCAGGTTATCTACATTAGAGACTGCCACGCCCTCTACGATGGCGGACCGAGAGATGCCTCGCTCACGGAGGGAGAAGTCGTCCACAGCCACCTTGACCGAAGGGGCTTTTCGCCTTAACCCAGCCAGGGGGTTGCTCTTCACGCCACGGCGGGTGACGAGAACTCCGTTCTGGATGAGGAACAGCGTCACATCGTTGCCTTTAGCGGCGAGGTCCCCAGCCATATCGTACATATACAGGGAGTCTCCGTACTCGAAGGGGTCCCGGGACTCGATCAGCACGTATTGAGCCACGCATCACCTCCTTGTGTTGTCGCTTTTACCAGCACAAAGATCACTGTCACCCTATCCTAAGCGAGTCTGGTGGCGCTGTCAATCCCTTCCTTTCGGCAGCTCATCGCATTCTAAACGAATCGGGCCTTTACCCATCCCTGGTCGAAGGGAGTCCAGAAGTTAGAGGTCAGCTTCAGACTCTTGAACTTCCATTCCCCGTTAACTCTGGCGTACTCCTCATCGTACCGGGCAGAGCCCCATACCGCCTGGTTACCCGCAGCGTAAGTACAGGCCTGGAGGAGATACCACGTCCCCTTAGCCCTATCTCCATCCACCTCAATGATAGGGTTCATCACCATGTGGACTGCAAAGGGGAGCCTTTGAGGGGCCCTTTTAAAGAAGCTGCGGATCTCCTCTCGTCCCTCGGACCTGCCGCGTATTCCACCGTCCCAAACCGCGTCCTCGATAAACAGGTTGGCGATAGCATCTGCATCGTAGCTATCGTCACAGTAGGCACAGTAGCGCGCCTTGAGCCTCTTTATCTCCTCGATGTCCTCCAGGACCTTGATTCTCCTCTCCAGGTCCTTCAAGCTGGTCATGCCATACCTCCTTTCCTGACGATATATGCCAATCTCCCGTGCGGCGGTTCACTCTCTTGGACACTCTCACGTTAGAGGAAGACCCCCAGGCGCACCCCTCCCAAAAGCCAGGTCCCTCGGAACAGGATGATACCACACATTGACTAGAACCATCATCCCAACTACAATGCGAATGATCGGCTTTGATAGTTTGATGAGACCACCGCGAACCTGCGCCTTCCTGGAGGCGCAGCAGTAGGGCGAATCATACATCTCTGCTACTACATCCTTGCAAATAGGGGGTTCCGATGGGATACGAGACTATTCTGGCGTCCAAGGCTGATGGGATAGCCATAATCACCCTGAACCGGCCCGAGGTCCTGAACGCCATGAACTTTCAGTTGGTGACGGAGCTGGACCAGGCGATCACTGATGCGGAAGAGGATGATGACGTGAGGGCTGTAATTCTTACCGGCACTGGGGGGCGGGCCTTCACCGCTGGTGGAGATATACATGAGCAGCGGGAAGATGCCAGGAAGCTGGCTTCCGGAGAGATGTCCCATGAGGACGACGAGGCACGTAGGCTCATACGGTCCCAGTGTAGCTGGCATGTGGCTGCTTGCCAGAAGCCCGTAATAGGAGCGATGAACGGCCTGGCCTATGGAGGGGGCAGCGTCCTGGCCTCCTCCCTGGACATGCGCGTAGGCTGTGAACGTAGCAGCTTTCGCTTCCTGGCGGCAGCCTACGGCAGGCTCAACTGCACCTGGACTCTGCCCCAGCAGGTAGGCTGGCCTATAGCCAAAGAGTTGCTGTTCACCGGCAGGGTGGTGGAGGCCGAGGAGGCCTACCGCATCGGGCTGCTCAACCACCTGGTGCCCACTGAGAAATTGATGGATAAAGCTATGGAGATAGCGACCACCATCGCCAAGAATCACCCCGATTCGGTGCGAGGTGTGAAGCACTTGCTCATTGAGGACATAGGCTTGAGGTGGCAGGAGATGTGGGAGCGAGAGAGGACCTATCTGAGCACTCAGGTGAGGTCGCCTCACGTAGAGCAAGCTTTCAAAGAGTTCATACAGCGCAGGGGCCGCTAAGAAAATCCCCCCAATTCCCCCCTTTAGCAAAGGGGGGTCAGGGGGGATTTGATTCGCCCCTACTGCCGGAAATAGGGCAGGATGGCTCTTGCAGCTATCCGCATCTGCTCTTTGGCAGCCTTCGCATCGGGTGCAACCCACTGGAAGACTATATCCCTTGCTCCGGCCTCCACTCGACTCTCCACCTCTTTGATGCAATCCTCAGGGGTGCCGGTGATGCAGAGGGCCTGGGCGATGTCTTCGGCGCTGCGCTGGGGTGTGACGTACCTCCGGCCCACATTGACGGCAGCTATGCGTACTGCCTCCTCCTTGCTGTCTGCGATGCAAGTGGGCTGGAGAAGACCCCAGTGAAAGTCTTCACTTTCAGGGTCTCTCCCCGCTCTGGCAGCGTAATCTTTGACACTCTCGTTACTCGCCTTGAGGCGGCGTACGGTGTACAGATAGGGATACCAACCGTCGCCATAGCGGGCTGCACGGCGCATGGCAGCCTCTTCCCGTCCAGCTACCAATATGGGTGGATATGGCTTTTGGACAGGCGGCGGTAGCAGGGTCACATCCTTGCACTGATAGTAGCGGCCCTCAAAGGTCACCTTCTCCTCGGTCCAGAGGCGCTTGATCAGGCGGAGGCTTTCGTTGGCCCTCCGGCCCCTCTCCTCCACGGGCACTCCTACAGCGGCGAACTCCACGCTGGTATCCCGCTGGCCCCCGACGCCGATGCCAAAGTCGAGGCGGCCTCCGCTGACCAGGTCCAGGGTACTCACCAGCTTGGCTAGCAGGACAGGGTGGTACAGAGGGATGAGGACTATGCCGGTGAGAAGGCGTATGTGTTTGGTAGCGCCCCCGGCGGCCGCCAGGGCGGGAATACTCAGCACTGTTGGCCGAGGGGGATTGCCATCCATGATGTGCTCTCCCAGGCTCAGCCGGTAGTAGCCCAGGGACTCGGCCTCCTGGGCAAACTCTGCGATGGCCCCATAGTCATCAGGGACCGCCGTGCCGAAGGTAAGCTGTGGCTTTGGCATAACACCACCTTTCTCCCCTCACCCTGTCCTTCGCAAATCCCCCCTTGCCCCCTTTGCTAAAGGGGGTTGGGGGGATTTAGGAGAGGGGCTAGGGGTGAGGGCTACTGAATGGCCTCCTCCTGCCGCAGAGAATCTATCTGTTCTTCGGTGTAGCCAAGGCCCAGGAGGACATCCGTCGTGTGCTGGCCTGTCACCGGGCCGGTGCTTCGTATTTTCCCAGGGGTGTCCGAGAGGCGTATAGCTATTCCTGGCTGCTTGACCGTCATCCCGTCAGGCGCTTCCACCTCTACCACCATGCCCCGGCTCACCATCTGGGGATCGGTCATCACTTCGTCCAGGGAGTAGACCTTGCCCACCGATATATCTTTGTCCTTGAGGAAATCGAACCACTCATCCCTGGTTCTGGTGCGAAAGGTCTGCGACAAGAAGGCGGAAATCTCCTGGCGTACCTCGCCCCTGACGAGCTGGTGTGGAGCGAGGTCCTCCCTGCCCAGGGCGCGGCACAGGTTTTCCCAGAACCAGGGCTCTATGGCGGCGATACTTATGTATTTGCCATCGCTGGTCTCATAGGCGTTGTAGTACGGAGCACCACCGTTGAGGCGCATTCCCCCCCGCCGAGGCACCACGCCACGGGAAAAGTATTCAGCCACCAGGGCCGCCATCATGTAGAAGACGTTCTCAGTCATGGCGATGTCTAAGTACTGGCCCTGCCCTGTCTTCTCCCTGGCTATAACGGCGGCCAGGATGGCGATGGTGCAGGCCATGCCGCCGCCAGCGTAGTCGGCGATGAGGTTAAGGGGTATTGCTGGCCTGCCGTTCTCCTCTGTTCCGATGAGGTCGAGGACGCCAGCAAAGGAGATGTAGTTTATGTCATGGCCTGCCATGCTGCTGTAGGGCCCGTCCTGCCCGTAGCCAGAGAGGGAGCAGTAGATGATTCGTGGGTTTATCTCCTTGACCCTTTCATAGTCCACGCCCAGGCGCTTGACCACCCCAGGCCGAAATCCCTCGATTATAATGTCAGCTTCTCTGGCCAGGCGGTAGAAGATTGCCCGTGCCTCGGAGTGCCTGAGGTTCAGGGCTATGCTGCGCTTGTTGCGCTCCAGGGCGTTGTAGGTGACATGGCGGCGCTCGTCCTCCGGGCTGGCGACGCCAGCGACGACACGCTCGTAGAGGGCTCTTTCGCCAGTCATGGGCCGCTCTACCTTGAGCACATCAGCCCCCAGGTCGCCCAGGATCATGGTGCAGAACTGCCCTGGCGCATTGCGCGTCAGGTCCAGGACTTTTATGCCTTCAAGAGCTAGCATAGCATTCCTCACGCTTACACACTGGATGAGGACTGATCAGGGGCCTCCACTTCGATATGAACGACGGCAGTGATAGGGCAGTAGGCTGAGTCAAGCAGCTCCCTGTATTCGTCCTCGTCTTTTTCAAGGTTTAGCTCCACCAGCTCTTTAGCCATCCGTAACGCCTCTTCCCTAGTGTCGCCCTGAGTGGCCCAGGCTGGGAAAGCTGGGAAAGTAGCAACGTAGGGCTCCTTCGGCCCAGTTTGGGTGAGTATAACGGTGACCTTGTGCTTCTCCATTACAAGACCTCCTCAGCCAGGGCCCGAAACTCTTTAAGAGTCAGCCCTGCCTGTTTCAGGATGCTAGCCAGCACGCGGGGGTCTATCTCCCGAGGTGACACTGGCACCGACACAGGACTCTTGCCGTCCGGTAATACCAGTCTAGCATGGTCGCCCCGCATTCTCACCTGTTGCCAGCCTAGATACTCCAGGATTCGCAGCACTTCTTGGGGCCTGTAACGGCGTGGCATAGGGATTTCTATCTTGAAGGATGAATATTACATCTACACTGTCTCAAACTGAAGGATACGCAGCCGCTCTGAAGCTACCTTCTTGCTGAGATTAAGAATCTCGATCCCGACCATGTTACCTTCAGCATTGAAGTCCAGAATAACGCCGGGCTGTACCTCTTCGGACTCCACAATGGCCGATTCATCGAGTCGAAAATAGAGGGCATCGGCTTCTTTGTCTACCTTCAATCTCATGGTTATCTCCTTAAACGGCGGTCAAAGAAAACAGTGACAACACGATTCGGCGTCACCTGGGGATTCACGACCACACGCAAGAAGCGTCCTCCATATTCTGGGATAGCCTTTATCTTTGACCTCTGGCAAACTGCTACCTGCCCGGTGGCCGGTATCCTGCCCTTGCCGCCCTCCTCATCACCTCCATCCCCTCTTCTATGGTCATGAGGGGCGTGGTCTTGACTGCCTTCGCCGCCCCGCCAGCAGAGGCAGCCACCGCGAAGGCCCCTGCACTCACATTATCGGGAAACTGCACGATAGCTACAACATCATACTCGCCAAAAGCGTAGAAAGCGCACTCGAAACTGCCGCCCAGGTTTTCCACTGCGGGTCTTAACCTGTCAATGGCGTTCTGAGGGTTCCTGGTCTGGGCTGCCCACGATTCGCCGGTATAAGCTGCCTGTACCAGGTAATAAGGCATTATGCACTTCCCCCTTGGGATTCCCCTCGGATTATAGCATCGGCGGTTGCCCCCAACAATGGCCCCCCAACTGCGCCCTGGCGGGGTGTGGTGAAAATAGGCTGGTGTAGTCTGCTCTCATCTGATAAGCTGATAGCTGAAGGGTGATGGCCAAAGGAGAGGTAGAGATGAGCTCTGGACCTGCCCTGCCCCTTGAGGGTGTAGTAGTCCTCGACTGCACCCAGATAATGGCGGGGCCATTCTGTTCCCTGCTGCTGGCGGATATGGGCGCCAACGTCATCAAAGTGGAGAGGCCCGACGGGGGCGACGACAACCGCAGGATGGGGCCTCCCTTCATTAACGGCTGGTCGGCGGCTTTCCTGGCGATTAACAGGAACAAGCGCAGCCTGGCCCTGAACCTGAGGGTCCAGAAAGGCCAGGAGGTGTTCAAGCGGCTGGTGGAGCGGGCAGACGTGATGGTGGAGAACTTCCGCCCCGGCGCTATGGACCGGCTGGGGCTGGGCTACCAGGAACTCAGGAAGATAAAGCCTTCCCTGATTTACTGCTCCATCTCCGGCTTCGGGCAGACGGGCCCTTACAGGGAGCGGGGTGGCTTCGACCTAGTGGCCCAGGGCATGAGCGGCCTAATGAGCGTGACAGGGATACCTGGGGGCCCCCCTGTGAAGGTGGGGGTGCCCGTCACCGACCTGACCGCCGGCATGTACGGGGCCTATGGCATCCTGACCGCATATATCCACCGGCTCCGCACCGGAGAGGGCCAGCTAGTGGACTCGTCTCTTATGGAAGCAGGCATAGCCTACACCTTCTGGGAGTCCTCGGTCTATTTCGCCACAGGCCAGGTGCCAGGACCCCTGGGTTCGGCACACCGGCTGTCCGCCCCCTATCAGGCCCTCAGGACGAAGGACGGCTACATAAACATCGGCGCAGCTACTCAGCCCACCTGGGAGGCCATGTGTCGGGCCATCGGCCAGGAGGAGCTGATAGCCGACCCCAGGTTCGCCACCAGCGGCGACAGGAAGAAGCGGGAGGTGGAGTTGGCCGCGCTCCTGGAGGAGACCTTCTGCCGGGAGACCACCGGGCACTGGATGAAGGTGCTTGAGGGGGCTGGCGTGCCTTCCGGGCCCATCAACGACCTTGGACAGGTCTACTCCGACCCCCACGTCCAGGCGCGGGAGATGGTGGTGGAGCTGGAGGACCCGGACCTGGGAAGGCTGAAGAACATAGGCATACCGGTCAAGCTCTCCCTGACTCCAGGACGCATACGCCGCCGCGCCCCTGCCCTGGGAGAGCATACTCAAGAGGTCCTGCTCCAGGCAGGCTACACCGCCGAGGAGGTGGCTCGGCTAAGGGAGGCAGGGGTTGTTAGGGGATAGAGGCCCCCGTTTCACACCTAAATCCCCTGCCAGTAGCGACGCCCCTGGATGCGCACCACCCGCCCGAACCTGGC
>CAYWGG010000081.1:0-10409 GCA_964457285.1 uncultured Dehalococcoidia bacterium | reverse complement strand
GGGGCTGAGTGGATAGACAGCGGCTCCCTGGTCAGACGCATCAACTTTGTGGCCGACCGGGTAGGCGACCTCAGCCTGCCGGGTGTCCAGGACATCGTTAACAGAGTCCGGGCTCAGGGGACCATCTCGCCCGAGCGGCTTGTGGAAAGCTGCCTCGACCTCATCGGCCCCGCTCAGGTCAGCGAGGGGACTTACCAGGAGCTGCTATCCCACGCACAGCAAGCTGGCAGAGTGCGCTGGGATACGGAGGAAGCAGCCAGCACCTCGGCCCGAAGGGTTACGGAGATGCTGCAACTCATAGCCTCCTCAAGAGAGTACCAGTTCGGCTAGTCCAGTGGAGACGGCTCGCGAACCGCCCCTACTGCATTACAATTCAACCGATGGGAGCGAAAAATGCTTACACGAACTGTGTTCAGGCGCACATATACCTATAGCCACTGCATCGGCCGTGGGGCCAACGGTGGGACTGGGTTCAGGTATCCTATGGACCTGGGCTTGGCCCCTAAAGGTGTAGTATACGTGTTAAACCGTAGCTCCGAATACAACCCCTCCACACGGGTTACCAAATGCACCCTGGGCGATCAGGCGGGCCAGGAGGAGTTCATCCACGAGTTCGGTAGCTATGGCTCCGACGACGGCCAGTTCATCCACGTCACCTCCCTCGCCCTCGACAAGGACGAGAACGTGTACGTGGCCGACGAGTGGCTTAACAGAATTTCCATTTTCGACAAGGACGGTAACTTCCTGAGCAAGTGGGGTGTGCCTGGCTCCGGCGATGGGGAACTGAACCGGCCTTGGGGCCTCACCTTCGATAAGGAGGAGAACCTCTGGGTCGTTGACAGCGGCAACAACCGCCTTCAGACGTTTACCAAGGATGGCAGGCTCCTGTCCCAGTGGGGCAAGGAAGGGAGCGGCGACGGCGAGCTCAAGATGCCCTGGGGGGTCGCCCTGGATAACAGGGGCGATGTGTACGTGGCCGACTGGCAGAATAGCCGTGTGCAGAAGTTTACTCCCGACGGCCAGTACCTGATGACCTTCGGCGCACCGGGCAGTGGCCAGGGTGCGCTACGCCGTCCCAGCGGGGTGGCCGTTGATGAGGAAGGCGATGTCTACGCAGTGGACTGGGGCGAAAGCAAGGTCCACGCCTATGGGCCCGATGGCTCCTACCTCACCACCTTTATAGGGGACGCACAGCAGCTTCCCAAGTGGGGCCAGATGTCAGTAGACGCCAACCCGGACTATCAGAAAGCCCGCAAGAGGGTCAAAAGTCTGGAGGCCGAATGGCGGTTCTACTATCCAACGGCGGTGGAGATTGATGATCACCGCAGGATCGTCATCGTTGACCAGCAACGCAGCCGCCTCCACATTTACATCAAAGAGAAGGACTACGCAGACCCGCAGTTTAACCTGTAGGCGTCGCCGTAGTTGTGAGACGTGCAACACACCGGGCAAGGGTATTCATAATCCCTGCCCGGTGTTCTATGTTGGAGGATATGTACGACCCGGCATGGTGAACATCGTTTCTACCAACTATAGCGGCCCATGAGGAGGGATTGTCTTGGATGTCTTGAGAAGGTCGCTAGAAGAGTACTTACGGGCGATTTCAACCAGAGTCCTTGAGCTGGCAAAACAGGGGAAGGGAACTGAGGTACTTGGTGCTGTGCCTGGTAGGCCAGAAACGGAGGACCTGGAAATAGGGCTAGACCGTATTTGTGAGGAGATGCTTGAGAGCAGCCTCCGGAACACCGGGCTAAGAATAGATGTCTATTCGGAACACGGCTGCCGCAAGATAGGGGGGGATGGACCGCTCCAATACCTGGCCGCTTCCGATCCCTTTGATGGCTCTGGGCTCTTTCGCAGAGGTCTGCCAGCCGAGTGGTGGAGCGTCGTGACGTTCTACGACCTGGATGGGACACCCATCGCGGGAGGGGCGGTAGACGTCCTCCGGAAAGAGATCTATCTCGCCGGGCGAGATGGAGCTACGCTCATCTCTCTGGAAGGTGAGACCCACACCCCTATCTGCCCAGCCACAAAGACCGCACTCGATGACACGACGGTGATCGCAGCGTACCTGATGGACCCCTCTTATTTGACCGGGTGGGTGGGCCGAATGAAAGGTATGTGGGACAGGTTTCCGGGGATGCGCATCTGGCCCAACGGAGGGTCTTGTATCTATCCCTGGATTGCCAGGGGCCTGGTCCACGCCTATGTGATGTTTAATGAACCCAGGTCTGAGATTGACCCTGGATTGGCTTTTGCATGGGCTGCCGGCTATCCCGCGTTCTCAGTACAAGAAGACGGTACATTACAACCCTACCGGTTTGTTCCTGACGAGCAGGCCAAAAGAGTACCCCTTTTCATCGCCGCCTGTACAACTGAACTTGCGGAGAATATAGCGATGGTAATTAAGTCAGGCGAATCTCCGATGCCCACTTGAAGGTAGCATTCGATGACTGCCCAGGGAACCGTAAAGGCTTCAGGCAGCCTTACCTATGCGGAATACCTTGGTGCCACAGATCGGGCAAGTCCCTTGGGTAGCTGGCCTCCCGTTCTTCAGCGTCACTTGCCTCGGCCCCTGGATTTCTCTCTTGGAACGGCACTTAAAGCAATATGCCTCCATTGCTCATACCTCCATAAAGTTGCATATGCTATAGCTATCAAATAACATAGCGTATGTAATTTGTCAAGGCACTCAGGTAGTGTATCAGAGGATTTTTAATGAATCCAGAATTGAACGTCTCCTGAAATTTCGCAAGCCGGAAGGTGACGTGGGCGAAGAACGCGTCAGCATAGGTACGAGCTCTATCCTAGAGTCTATATCAAAACCCCCGCCTGATGAACATTAAAAAATTAGCGACGTAACCCCCGTAGGAGTAACCTCACCCCCGGCCCCTCTCCCACTGGGAGAGGGGTGGCCGAAGGCCGGGGTGAGGTGCGCCCCTACGGTAACGTCATTAATTAGTTAATGTTCATAAGGCTGAGGTACAGTAAAGGGTTTTGTTAGACGCTCTTATTTGTTTGCTGGAGCATAGGGTGAGGTCGTATCCAGGTTGAAGACCTTATAAGGCTGCCACTGGTTCCTGGGTTTGTCGAAACCTACCACTGCCAGAAAGCACCCGTCCTGAGTGTAGGCCCGGTATTTTTCCATGTACCCTGCGTAAACTCCTATGTGTGGAGGTAGACTTACGGACTGTCCGCCGCGGATGTACCGCTCTGCGGCCCTGCTGACGGCTACACTCTTCATATGAAGCAGAACGTAATCCACCGGCTGGAGAAACTCTTTCCACGGATGAGGAGGGTCAGCCTCTTGGAGCCTGGCTATGGGTATGGCGTCTTCCATCCTGAAGTGCCCTGACCTGAGCCGGACGAGATTCTTCAGGTAGCCCCCACAGCCTAGAGCCTCGCCGAGGTCGTGGGCCAGGGAGCGCATATAGGCGCCCTTTCCGCTGCTCACTTTCAGGCGCAGGGATGGCGGGGCAAACTCCAGTATCTCAATGCGAGAGATCTCCACCTTTCGGGGTTGCCGCTCTACCTCTATGCCGGCTCTGGCCAGCTCATATAGCCGCTTGCCTTCTTGCTTAATGGCGCTGTACATGGGAGGCGTCTGGTAAATGTTGCCCTGGAAGGACTTCAGGGCCTCCTCCACAGCTTCCCGGCTTATGCCCGAAGGGTCACCCTTTTTTACCACCTCTCCTTCGCCATCGTAGGTCGCAGTGCTGGCCCCCAGATAGACTTCCATCTGGTACTCCCTGTCACTCTCCACCAGATATTCCATAAGCCGCGTAGCCTGGCCGAAGCAGATGGGGAGTACCCCCTCAGCTAAAGGGTCAAGGGTGCCCCCGTGTCCCACCCTTTTTCTCTGGCCGGTGAGCCTTTTTATCTGGCGCACCATGTCCATCGAGGTGGGCCCTGAAGTCTTGTAGAGGTTGAGGAAGCCGTTTATGGGCGCTTTGTTTGTTTCCATTCACTCAAACGTCTAAGGCGAATAAAATCGCCGTGCTATTAGATGGAAGCCCTTCGGGCTTTAGTCTTGCTTATTAGACTGAGGGTCCATCTCAGGGCCTAAAGACCCTCCACTGGCAGGGCCCTCTTCAGAAAGCCGGTCCATCATCCTTAATATATGGTCTGCCTCTTCTATTGACTGGTCCAGGACGAAGCTCAACTCAGGTATATACTTCAGGGAGAGGCGCTCTCTCAGCTCCCTCCGCATGAAGCCTGCAGCAGAGCTAATGCCTCTCAGCACAGTCTCTTTCTCTTCCTGGCTACCCAGGACGCTCACGAACACCCGGGCATGGCGCAGGTCAACCGAAGTATCTACCTGAGTTATGCTCACAACACCCAGCAGCCTGGGGTCCTTTAGCTCGTGAGAAATAAGCTGGCTGATCTCCTGACGTAAAAGGCCATTGATGCGGTCGGTACGCCTGGTCATGGGAAATAACCCCCTTGTAAAGAGGGACTGGCCACGGTTGACTGGATTGGGAGTAGACCCGGTGAGTCTGAGGGCCCCTCGTTGTGCTCAGAGTAGGCCCTTCCAGGGGAAAAACGGGTCCATTCGGCTTCGCTCAGGGCAAGCCTTATCTGCTAACTCTCTCTCTGCGGTAGGTCTCCAGCACATCTCCCTCCTGGAAATCGCTATAGCTCCCCAGACCTACTCCACACTCGAAGCCTGTAGCCATTTCGTTCACCTCGTCTTTGAAATGCCTTAGGCTGGAGATGCTCCCCTCGTGGACGACCTGACCATTGCGGAGGACCCGGACCTGCGCCGACCTGGAGATGCGCCCGTCAGTAACCATGCAGCCAGCTATTTTACCTCGCCTGCCCATAGAGAAGATAGCCCTTATCTCGGCATGGCCCATCAGGACATCTGTATAAGCAGAAGCCAGGATACCCTTCAGGGCTTTCTCTATGTCTTCTATCAGATGATAGATGATGTCGTAGTGTCTTATCTCCACACCCTCCCTCTCGGCCAGGCGTTCGACGCCCGGCTGGGTGGAGGTGGTGAACCCGACAATGATAGCCTTAGAAGCGCTGGCCAGCAACACATCGCTCTCTGTGATAGTGCCGCTCCCGGCGTGGAGGATGCGCACCTTGACCCTGTCATCGTCCAGGCGCTCCAGGGAGGAGCGCACCGCCTCTATGCTGCCCTGGACATCAGCCTTGATGATCAGGTTGAGTTCCTTCACTTCCCCCGTGTTAATTCTGGTGTAAATCTCCTCCAGGGTTAAGGCCCGCATGCTGGAGCGCTCCGTCTCCTTTTGCCGTAACCGCTCATCGGCTATGCCGCGGGCGGTCTTCTCATTCGGGACCACTACAAATATATCCCCAGCTTCCGGAAGGGAGTTGAAACCCATCATCTCTGCTGGCACGGAGGGCGTGACTTCCCTCATACGCTGTCCCATATCGTTGACCATAGCCTTTACCCTGCCCCAGGCAGTACCGGCCAGCACATGGTCGCCTACTCTGAGGGTGCCACTCTGCACCAGCACCGTGGCCAGGGGGCCCCGGGTCTTATCCAGCTTGGCCTCGATGACCACCCCCGTGGCAGGCTTGTCAGGGTCGGCCTTAAGCTCGGAGACTTCGGCCACTACCAGTATGTTCTCCAGCAGGTCATCAATGCCTTCACCCTTGATGGCAGAGATAGGCACAGCGATGACATCGCCTCCCCACTCTTCCAGCACTAGACCTTGCTCGCCAATTTGACGTTTTACCCTGTCGAGATTGGCTTCGGGCTTATCCATCTTGTTGATAGCCACTACAATAGGTACACCCGCGGCCCTGGCATGGTTTAAAGCCTCTACGGTCTGGAGCATGACACCGTCATCAGCGGCTATCACCAGCACAGCGATGTCAGTGACACGAGCGCCCCTGGCCCTTATGGCAGTGAAGGCCTCGTGGCCGGGAGTATCCACGAAAGTGATCTCTTTGTCTTTGTAGTTTACCTGATAGGCCCCAATATGCTGGGTTATGCCGCCGACCTCGCTGGAGGCGACACGGCTTGTACGAATAGTATCTAGCAGGGTAGTCTTGCCGTGGTCTACGTGGCCCAGTATAGTCACCACCGGGGGACGGACTACGAGCATAGAGGGGTCTGTGCCTGCTGCGGCCCTCAGGGACGTACCAACTGCGGAGGGCGTACTTTCCTCCAGCTTGGTCCTGATGCCAAAGGCGGATGTTACCAGCGTAGCTACCTCAAAATCTACTACCTGGTTCATGGACGCCATTATCCCGTTGCGCATAAGCTGCTTTATGGCGTCTATAGGACTTATGTTTGTAAGCTCGGCCAGCCGTTTTACCGTGAGGGTTGGGGGAAGTACCACCGTTTTTGGGGCGGTCTTACGGCTCTGACCCTTCTTTTCCGACCCGGCAGGGCGACTGCTGGGTGCTGTTACAGTAGTCTGTCGTCCCTCAAGACTCATTATACATCTCCAAAGATTTGGTAAGGGGGTGAGAGAGGGGCGAAGGGGTTACCCCTTGGCCGGCCTCCTGTGCCTCCACATACATCTGGTAGTAGCCCAAAAGGGCTTGTTTATCCTGCTCCGTCAGAGGGGAGCGTAGAACATGATCAAGGCGGCTTTTTCTCAGACCCTGTTTCCAGCACTCCTCCCTGGGGCAGAGGTAGGCACCCCTACCCGGCTTTTTGCCTGTGAGGTCCACCTCCACATTGCCTTCTAAAGTGCGGACGATTCTTATAAGCTCCCTCTTGGGCAACCTTTGCCCACAGGCAGTACAGCTTCTTACAGGGATATGTTTGCCCCTCGCCACAGATGACCTCGACTATCTAGGCTTCTTCTGGCGTATCAGTCCGAGAGCGGCGACCACGAAAGCCACCCCCACCTCCGCCTCCACCCCTTCTCCCCTTCCCGGGTTCATCCTGGCCGCCACGCTTGCCTTTTCCATCCCTTCGGCCTCTGCTCCGGAAGTCGCTCATAATGTCTTCAGCGAAGCGTATCTGACCCGCACTGGGAGCGGAGAGCACAGGCACCTTCCAGATTTCCTGGTCCGCCTCTTCAGAGGTATCTTCGTCTCCCTCCTCCTCTTGGGTCCCTGTCTCCTCTTTCTCAAATTCCAGGAGGGCCAACTCTTCCTCCGGGGTGAGTCTGCGAGTAGCGGCCTTCTCAACCTCAGCGGCTTCTATCTCCTGGAGCTCTGGGATGGCCTTTTCTTCGACAAGGGCTCCTACTTCGAGGCCTGTCCTGAGGGAATCCACAAGAACAGGCTCGAGGACTTCCTCTTCAAGGACGGGCGTCAGCTGGACCTCGGTTTCAGCCTGGATGGGCTCAACCACAACGGTCAGAGGTTCGACCTCTGGCTCGGCTACAGCCAGCGCGGCCTT
Organism: uncultured Dehalococcoidia bacterium; assembly: GCA_964457285.1. GTDB lineage: Bacteria > Chloroflexota > Dehalococcoidia > Lucifugimonadales > JAGWBF01 > CAYWGG01. The sequence goes on along the minus strand of CAYWGG010000081.1, from coordinate 3,076 downwards.
AGCCTCTTGCATGGCCCTGGCTGCGGCCCGCCTGGCCTCTTCCTCCTCGGCCTGACGCTGGGCCTTTATCGCCTCCCACTCGCTCATGCTTTTAATATCCAGACGGAAGCCTGTGAGCTTGGCAGCCAGACGGGCGTTCTGCCCCTCTTTGCCTATGGCTAGAGACAGATGCCGTTCCGGGACCACCACCATGGCCGTCCCTTCCCTCTCGTCCATCCCCACGTGGATTACTTCTGAAGGGCTGAGGGCATTGGCGATGAGCGCTCGTGGATCCTTGTCCCAGCGTATTACATCAATCTTCTCTCCCTGGAGCTCGTTCACGATGCTTTGAATGCGGTTGCCCCTCATGCCTATACAGGAGCCCACGGGGTCTATGCCATCCTGCCGGGATGCTACAGCTACCTTACTCCTGGCCCCTGCTTCCCTGGCAATGGCCTTGATCTCTACGATCCCGTTGAACACCTCAGGCACTTCAATCTCAAAGAGCCGCTTAAGGAGGTTCTTATGGGTGCGAGAGACCAGAATCTCCGCGCCTTTGGAGGTACGCTTTACGTCCACTACATAGAGCTTGAGCCTCTGTCCCTTCCTGTATCGCTCCGTAGGTACTTGCTCTTCGGGAGGAAGGGTGGCCTGGGCGCGGCCCATCTCCAGGACGACTACCCTTCCCGCCTCCATTTGGTCCACCACTCCAGATATGACATCGTTGATGCGCTGAGCGAACTCCTGGAAGATCAGATCTCGTTCCACCTCCCGCAGGCGCTGGAGTACCACTTGTTTAGCCGTCTGGGCGGCGATACGGCTGACCTGGTGGGGCAAGGACTCGATAGGCACTTCCTCGCCCAGGGCGGCGTCTTTCCTTATCTTCTTGGCTTCTGTTAGCTCTATCTCCTTGCGAGGGTCCTCCACCGTCTCAACTACCGTCTTTGTTGCGAAGACGTTTACCTCTCCGCTGTTTGGGTTGAGCTTGACGGAGATATTTTGCCCGGTCGTAAGGCTGTCCTTTTTAAAGGCCGAGGCCAATGCTGCCTCAATAGCTTGCAGCACTTGCTCCTTTGGCAAGTGTCTTTCGGCCGCCAGTTGTGTTAACGCTATCATAAAGTCGCTCTTCATGGCATCCTTTACTCCCATCGAGGGTTTTGGCCTCTAAAATTGCCTGCCAGGACCGAGCACAACCGTCACCGATAAAGTTGAGTATGTTTATGCATCCCTCTTCTTAGCCATCTAACAAGAAGCCCCGAAGTATCGGGGCCTCCAAATGAGGAGCATTAGTCCAACATTAGTATACCATCCAACATCGTGAGTTGCAACAGGTGCGACCAGATTTTGGAATGTATCTGCTTCGCTGACGCTATCAGAATACCGCTATCGGGTTGACAGGTGTGCCCGTGATGTTGCGTAGCCTCAAGGGCCCCATGCTCAACATGAAGGCCCAGCGGTTTCGCTCCTCGCAGGCCCTGGCAAGGTCCTCAAGGTTGGCGTTGTCTATCAGCCATACCCCCAGGGCCACGAGGGATACGGTGTGCAGTGGGCTCACGATCTCTTCGTACCTGTTAGGGCGAAGGTCATTGGAGGTATCCGTGCCCAGCATGGCAATTTCCCGTCGGTGGAACCAGGGAGTGCAAGCCACATGGCAGGCCGTCATGCCCTCAACGTCGTAGTTCACGGGCCCCCGCTCCAGCCTCCTGTAGTAGTTACCCGTGCGGACCAGCAGCACATCTCCCGATTCCACCCGCACTCCTTCGGCCCTCTCCGCAGCGTCCAGGTCCTCGGGGAAGACCGGCTCATCGGGGTCGAGCCAGCTTTTGCCCTTCAGCCTGGCGATGTCCAGCAGGACACCACGGGTGACGATTCCATCATGGGCCACCTCGATAGCCAGGGCCTGCGCACCCTCACGGGATGTGACCATGCTGGCGGGCCGGCCATTGTACATCTTGCCCTGCCAGGAGTAGTGAGAGAGGCTATCTATATGGGTGATAGTCTGTCCGTGAAAGACCATCCCGATGAACTCGGCGGCCCCGCGTCTGGTGCGCCTCCTTTCTGGCGAATCCGTATCTCTGCCTTCCCCGCTGTCCACCATGTAGCGCTGCACCTGATAGGTGATGTCGGGCGCCATCTCGGTGGTTATGGGCCTGGAGCAGGTAACCACCACCCCATCGCGCACCAGTCGGGCCGCCTGCACCCTCTTCTGAGGGGTTATGAAGTTGAGGGCGCCCAGGTCGTCGTCGGGCCCCCATCGGCCCCAGTTGCTCAGGGACTCCATGTATCCCAATACTTCCGCTTCGGTGGGAATCTTTGCAGCCATAATCTCTCCTTTCTCAGTTGGTAATATATTCCTGGCAGCAGCCTGGGTCAAGACAGGCAGTTATCTGATGTGAAGATGAGGCACTTGAAGCAATAGTCTATCATGGTACAATCAGTAGGGGCACGGCATGCCGTGCCCCTACAAACACCAGATTGTTTCCGTGAGGATAGCTATGACCCAGGAAGCTCCAAGCCCCTTCAATCCCTTTGACTTCACGCGCATGGACGAGAGCGACGATAGCCTGTTTTACCAGCAACCCAGGCTGGTGGTGCATATAGATGACCAGGCTATCGCGGCCATCGGGGAGATTTTCAGAGAGGTTATCCCTCCCAACTCGGTCATCCTTGACCTGATGAGTAGCTACAGGTCCCACTGGCCTAACGGCCACCCCAAGGCCCGCATGGTAGGGCTTGGGCTCAACGCCGTGGAGATGCAGCACAACCCAGACCTGGACGAGTACGTAGTGCACGATGTCAACAAGAGCCCCCGCCTCCCCTTTGAGGACAGCACCTTCGACGCCGTAGCCATAACCGTGTCGATCCAGTACCTCATCAGGCCCATCGAGGTGTTTCGGGACGTTCAGCGCATCCTCAAGCCAAGTGGTCTTTTCCTGGTCATCTTCTCCAACCGGATGTTCTTCACCAAGGCGGTGAGGATGTGGACGGTGAGCGACGATGAGTACAGGATGAGCCTTGTGGCGTCCTACTTCCACTATGCGGGAGGCTACGAGGATATAGAGGGGATGTACAGAAACCCTCAGCGGAGCTACCTTGA
>CAYWGG010000080.1:3233-10451 GCA_964457285.1 uncultured Dehalococcoidia bacterium | reverse complement strand
GCTCCAACTCCCCCCACTTTGCCCTCTTCGCCTTTACTTTTGGCGTGTACGAGTCCGGTGTTTAAGACTTTGCGTCTAATCTGGTGAGCGTGGTCTGGAATTTACATGAAACTCAAGTCTCTCCTTAGACGTCGCTCAGGACAAGTCCTTGTGGTGGTGGCCCTGGCCCTGGTGGTTGGCGTCGCCTGTTCGACCAGCGCCCAACAAGTTGTAGAGCCTCCCCCGGATACCGGCGAAGCCAGCTCAGCTCTGGCCCAATGGCGACCTGGCCAGATACCCCTGATAAAGGGCCCCGTCTCTCCCGATGGCCTGCAAGCCATATTCGGGACCCCCGACCTTGGCGTGGGAGAGAACCGGATAGGTTTCGTCCTGACATCTCCCGACGCCTTGATACGTACTCCCGAAGCCACTGTCTCCTCCTTCTTCTTCCCCAGGGAGCGCTCTGAAGAAGGGGTGCTCAAAGGTACGACCCAGGCCGTCTTCCGGCCCTGGCCCTATGGCACCCGTGGGCTATACACCACCAGTCTGACCTTTGATGCACCAGGGCGTTGGGGAATAGAAGTAAGCGTCTCGGAAACGGTTGGCTCTCTAAGACAGGCTAAGCTGTTCTTCGAGGTTAAAGGGTCTGCCTCGGCCCCAGAAGTCGGCGCTCCAGCCGTAAAAAGCAAGAGCAAGACTCTCAAGGATGTGGAGAGACTTAGCCAGCTTACCACCGGCTCCTTACATGACCCGGACCTGTATCAGATGACCATCGCTGAAGCGGTGACCAGCGGGCTGCCAACTGTGGTATCAATGCTCAGCCCTGCCTTCTGCATCAACGCTGTCTGCGGCCCCCAGGTGGAGGTGCTTCAAGAGCTAAAGAACAAGTACAAGGGCAAGGCCAACTTCATCCACGTGGACTTTTACGACAACCCCGAGGAGATACAGGGAGATTTGAACGCGGCGCGCCTCTCGCCCACAGTCATGGAGTGGAGACTGTCCAGCATCGAATGGTCCTTTGTGATTGACAGGAAGGGCATCGTATCTGCCCGGTTCGAGGCCTTCGCCACCCTGGAGGAGCTGGAGCAGGCGCTTATGCGAGTGCTTTGACCACTCCGCCGGTAATTTCTAAGGTCCGACCCCACATCACCCGGTTGGTACGCCCGCAAAGCGGGCATCCAGGGCCAGCATATCCGACAGGCCCACCGCTTCAAAGAGGTCTACAACGCTGACCATATCGTCCAGCAGACGTTCGGTAGTGCCCCGCTCTTTTATCTCCCGCATGACCTCGGTGACCACCTTGTACACGGTCAGCATGGCACTGCCTGGGAAGATGACGATCTTGAACCCTAATCGCTCCAGCTCGGCCACGGGAATCAGGGGCGACTTCCCCTTCTCTACGAAGTTGTATAGCAGGGGTACATCAAAGGCCCTGGTCACCCGCTCAACCTCTTCTGGGGTGCGTAGCGCCTCTATAAACAGCACATCGGCACCAGCTTCCACGTACTTTTCGCAGCGTCTCAAGGTGTCGTCCATGCCGGTGACCGCCAGGGCATCGGTGCGTACGATGATCACGAAGTCCTCATCGGTGCGCGCCTCCACGGCGGCGCGGACTTTCAGCGTCATCTCCTCCGCCCCGATGACCTTTTTGTCGTCCAGATGGCCGCAGCGCTTAGGGAACTCCTGGTCCTCGATATGAATGGCCGCAACCCCCGCCCTCTCGTACTGCCGCACGGTGCGGTGCACGTTGATAATCCCACCGTAGCCGGTATCGGCATCGGCGATGACCGGCACATCCACCGTGGCGGCAATGTAGGCGGCGTTGTTGATCACCTCCGTCAAGGTGGTCAACCCCAGGTCGGGTTGGCCGACCTTGGTCACCGAGGTGCCGGCACCGGTCATGTAGACAGCCGGAAACCCCTCCCGTTCGATGATCTTGGCCGTCAGGCAATCATAAGCACCGGGGGCGACGATGATCCCCGGCTCCCGTAGCAATTGCCGTAGTTTTGTGGTCGGTCTCATCAGGCCCTCCTTAGCTCTTACAGCTCATCAATAACCCTCGTAAAATTCTCGGTGCCATTCCACTGGACGAACTTCCTGTTCCCTCCCAGCAGCGCCACGTCGCCGGCCTCATGCAGGAACTCTATATGGCTGATTACCTCAGCAAAGGCCAGGTAAAAGTTGTGGCCCTGGAGCTGATGCCTGGAGAAGTGTTTCCGGGTAAGGCTTGCCAGGTCCAAGGGTCCTCGCCTGACCAGGGCTATCAGCCCGTGACACCGGCTCCGGTGATGCTCCACGATCTCCCAGGCCCTCTTGAGACCTATGAGGTTAAACTTCCCCCCATAGAAGGCCCGATGGGCAGGCATGACGGTGATGTCATCCCCCAGGGTTGAGACCCGCTTCAGGGAGCGCAGGTATACTTTAAGCCCGTAGTATCGGTTGGCTCCCTGGTAGCCTTCGGGGAGCAAGTCCTTGAATCTCCCATAGCTGAGGCCGATGCTGGGATGGGGAGTTATCTGGGGCAATATGTGGTCTCCAGAGAAGAGGACCTTGTGAAAGAGTATGCACAGCTCGTCGGGTGAGTGTCCCGGAGTGTAAAAGAAGGTGAACCCATCGGAAGTGAGTCCCTCGGTCACCACGTTGGTTACCTCTAGCCTGCGGCCCACCTCATCGTGCTCTTTCATGCGCTCAAGAAAGGCTTCGTCTTCAAAGATGGGAGAGCCACTGAACCGCTGACGCCACTCGGTCTCCAGCTTCCATCGGCTTACGCCTACCAGCTTGCTGTAGACCTCGTGGGCCCACAGCTCAGCCCCACTTCTCGACACCACATCGAAGCAACTCCCATCGTGGTCCATGTGCCCGTGGGTGACGACGACCCGGCCGACGGCGCTCAAGGGATACCCGATCCATTCCAGCCCCTCCTCAAGGTACTGAACGCTGCCATTGCATCCCGTATCCACCAGGGTTAGCTTGTCTCCCTCTATCACGTAGCTCCACGTCGGGCCAAGGGGAGTTTGCCAGGCCTGGGGCACACCGATCCCGTAGATTATGACACCCTCGGGGGAGGTATACTTCGCCACCATCCTGTTTCCCGAATCGTCACCCGCCTTTATGACCTCTTGTTCCATAGTACCTTCCTGTTCGTTACAGCCCTCACCCCTACCCCTCTCCCAGTGGGAGAGGAGCAGAAGGTGAGGATTGAATCCCTAGATTGGTGGGCGGCGGTCGAACCATCGAGCGTACTGCTGATAGGTGTAGCCGACCCGGAGCACCGCAGGCTCGTCAAAGGGTTTACCCGCAATTTGCATACCTACAGGCAGCCCGGCGGTGGTGAAACCAGCGGGAACGGACATTGCTGGCAGCCCCGTGAGGTTGAAAGGAGCGGTGAAGCTGGGGCCTCGGAGGATGCCGGTGGTGTCATAGCCCTGGAAGGCAGCCGCAGGCTGTGTCATAGTGGGAGTGACAAGCACATCCACCCGCCGGAGCACGTCGGCGAACTCCCTCTTGACCACCTGCCTGACTCTCTGGGCCTGAAGGTAGTCGCTGGCGTTCAGGAGGCCACCGATGCGGAAGCGGGCCCGGGCCAGCTCGCCAAAGTCCTGGGGCCTGGTCTTCAGGTTCGGCTCATGGAAGGCGTAGGCCTCGCTGGTCATGATTACGATATTGGCGGCCCGGACGTACTCCAGGCTGGGTATGGTGACCTCTTCCACATTGGCCCCCAGCTCTTGAAGGGCTTCCAACCCCTTTTCAACAATGGACACTACCTCTGGGTTAACATCTGGGCCGGGAGTAAAGAAGAAATGACGGGGCACGCCAATGGTCAGGCCCTTGATGTCCTCTCGCAGGGACAGAGAGTAGTCCGGGACAGGTGCGGTGGTTGTGGTGGGGTCTTTGGGGTCGTAACCGGCGAGGGCCTGAAGCATAAGCGCCGTGTCCTCCACCGTCCAGGTCATGGGGCCACAGTGGTCCTGGGACCAGCTCAGCGTCACCACTCCATAGCGGCTCACCCGGCCGTAGGTGGGCTTGAGGCCCACAATGCCGCACAGGGAGGCGGGGCCACGAATTGACCCGCCAGTACAGGAGCCCATAGCGCCCATACAGAGCCCTGCGGCCACGGCCGCGCCAGAGCCGCTGCTGGAGCCCCCGGTAATGTGGTCCAGGTTCCAGGGATTGCGGGCTGGGGGGAAAGACGTGGTGGGATCCGGCCCGCCAAGGGCATATTCATAGGTCATCAGCTTGCCCAGCAAGATGGCCCCTGCCCCCTTCAGCCTCGCCACAGTGGTGGCGTCCTCGGTGGGCACACGGTTTATATCCACTCTGGAACCGGAGGTAGTGCGTATACCTGCGGTGTCGTATATATCTTTCACCGCAAAGGGAATGCCATGAAGTGGCCCCTTGTACCTGCCCCTCAGGATGTCAGCCTCCACGGACCGGGCCTCAGCCAGGGCCTCATCCTTCAAAAGGGTAATATAAGCGTGGAGCTTTCCATCTATGGCCTCGATACGATCAAAGAAAGCCCGAGTAAGCTCTACTGGCGACAGCTTCCTGTCACGCAGCAGCTCGCCAGACTCTTGAATGGTCAAGTGGCACAGATTGGTCGCGACATCTGCCATTTTTCTGCCCTCACTGCCAAATTCACGAACGCTACGGAGTCCAGCCGGGATGGAAGTCCAGGCTGATCTCTTCACCCCTCATAAGGTCAATGGAGTGCAGGAGCTTGATATACGGTAAGTACAGCTCGTACAGGGGTTTGAGCTCCTCCAGCTCCTGTGGGCTCAAGCCCAGCCCAGCCCGGTCCGTCATCAGCTTGAACTCCTCCAGGGTTACTCCCTCTGACCCTGACGTTGACATGATTTTTGCATCCTCCTCTTAACAGGACATCTAGCCCAGAGATATTGCCCTGAGCCAGCCAACGGGACATTAGTATTGGACGGGAAAATTGGGGCGTTGTCAAGCACCGGGGGGAAAATCAGCTTCTCGCAACGTCTTGACACCCTACGGGCTCCCAGTCTACTATCTTGACCAGATGGCTATGATGGAAGCCCGGGAGGTCGGCATGAGGTACGTAGTCAACTGGCCAGCAAGGTTACAAGAGATGGCTACCTTCGTGGGCCTGACGGAGGAGGACCGCCATCTCATCCAGGCCAGCGCCCCCATCATCATGGAAAACGCCCAGGCCCTGACCGACGCAGTCTACGACCACTTCCTGAAGTTTCCACAGGCGCGCAAGTTCTTCGTCACCGAAAGTGGCGAGGTGGACGAAGAGCGGCTGGCGAGGCGCAAGCATACCCTGATACGCTGGCTGAGGGACACCGCAGCCTGCTCCCTGGGCGAGGACTTTGCGGTACACTTGCTGGCTATGGGCATAAGCCACGGCTATCCACCCACGCACCGGGCTCACCTTGGCCCTGTCCCTTCCAGGTACATGATCGGCACCATGTCCTTTGCTCAGACGGCCATCGCCGACCTGCTGCGCAGGAAAATGGCAGACACCGATCTGGCGTTACGGACCAGCATCGCCTGGAACAAGATGCTCATGGTGGAGCTGGACGTGCTACTGGCTGGCTACGTGACCGAGCCAACTACCCCACCCTGATGAACCTTAACTAATAAATGCCGTTACCGTAGGGGCGCACCTATGTGTGCGCCCAGGGCAGACACATAGGTCTGCCCCTACGTTCTTGGGTTACAGGATTAATTTGTTAATCTTCATAAGGGTGGGGCATATGCTGCGCCCTTCAGGGTGTTACCTGATAAGTACCTCAGTGGACATGCCCAGATGAGGGGGTTAAGCCGCCTTCTGGCGTAGAGGTAGAGAGGACCCCGATAGGAGCGCCACGTAAGTAGATCCCTCTAAGGTGCACCACCAGCAAGCTGCCAACCGCTATAGCCACGAAGATGAGGCCCGTGCCGGTGAGCAGTCTTGTCGCAGTCATCCACGACATGTCCATGAGAATCCCGTTGACGGCGTTGAAGCCCGCCATAGTGCCCTGTACGTGCCAGGTATTGGCGCTCATCACTCGGCCGCGGATGCCGTCAGGGCAGATGGCCTGAACCATACCGTGGCTGAGGGTCATGAAGGCCGCCGTAGCCGCACCCACACCCGCCGCCGCTATCATAGCCGTGAGGAGGCTGGTGCTGAAGCCTAGAGCGATAGGCGTGAAGCCGCTTAGGAGGCCCACCCACAGGAAGAGCTGGCCCCTGACCTTCTGACCTTCAACCCTCGCCAGGGCCAGATTCCCCAGGATGCCCCCGGCTCCTAAACCTATCATCAGATACGTCGGCCCCTCGAACAGCTCTTTTTCTGCCTTCATCCCCAGCATGGCTCGAGAGAAATAGGGGAACACTGACTCGAAGGCCATGACCAGGGCGCAATGGAACACCGTCAGCAGTATGATGGAGCGGACAAGGGGATGGGTGTACATGTAGCGCACCCCAGCTACCAGATTGAATACTGCGCCCCGTTTAGCCTCCATCTCGCCGCGGGATGGGGTGCGTATGCTCAGCACCTGGCTCCAGCCGACCGCGTACAGGCCAGCGGACATGAAAAAGGCGGGCTCAGGGTCTACCAGGCGGATGATGGGTAGTATCAACAGGGGGCCAATCATACGAGAGCCCTGCTGCATGAGCTGATTCAGCGCCACAGCATTCAGCAGGCGCTCCCTGGGCACCAGATTGGGAAGCAGCGCCTGGTTGGCCGGCATCTCGGTAGCCCGGACGGAGCCATTCAGGATAGCCAGCCCCAGGATGTGAAACTCGTTGGCCTTTCCGCTTATGACCAGGAAGGCCAGGAGCAGGTTGTGGGCCAGGTTGAGGCCGTAGGTGAGAGCAAGGAGTTTGCGGCGGTCGAAGCGGTCTGCCAGGAATCCCGATAATGGGGTGAACACCAGGCCAGGCAGGAGCGCCGCCATAGTGACGAATCCCACCCAGGCATTGGAGCCGGTGAGATCGTATATCAGGGCTCCACGAAGCACGATTAGCGCCCAGGCTGCTGACTGGGCACAGCCTGTAGCTATAAACAGGCGGCGGTAGTCTGGGTAAGCCAGGGATGAAAAGAACCCTGGCTTGCTAGAGGTCCCTTGTTTGTCTGACAGTCCTATGCCTCTCTTTTTTGAAATCGTCCAGTATCACTGGCTCCAGAGTCCCCAGGTCAACACACCTGTACCAGGACCTGGAGCTACCTACAACGGGGGCACTTTAACACAATACCCTTCCGCTGGTCAAGCGCCTTCACGACAC
>CAYWGG010000080.1:0-3133 GCA_964457285.1 uncultured Dehalococcoidia bacterium | reverse complement strand
CAACGGGGGCACTTTAACACAATACCCTTCCGCTGGTCAAGCGCCTTCACGACACCCGCAGGGTTGTTGAATTGTCACCCTGAGCCGAAGGCGAAGAGTCTGGGGCAGCGGGGGGTTCGTACCACCCTTCCCCACCAGATGCTTCGCTGGGCTCAGCACGACAGTGTAGCTGAGGAAGTTTATAGCGGCGAGTTAGACCAGGCCTTCCTCTTCGGCGACCTTTTCCAGAGTCTCCCACCCTTCGGTGACGCCAGGCACAAAGGACCTGCACGCCTCACCATCCAGCACAGCTTTCCCCACGGGGTCACCGTAGTCCATGGAGACAAAGGCTTGAGTGATCTTCTGTGACAACGCTCTATCCATATCGCCGCGGGCGGTGAAGCAGCAGTGGCTGTAGCCTGGGCTGGTCCAGAAGATGCGAACGCTCCCCCAGGGCAGAGTGCCCTCTGCTTCCAGTCTTTTGAGAGTAACCTGGCTTACGGCCCCAGCGTCATACTCCCCCTTTCGGACCCGTTCGATGACGTCTCTTTCGCCGGAAAGGGAGCTGGGCTGGCGCTCCTCATGGAAGGTGCAGGCTGCCAGGTCGCGCCTGGGGTTGATCCCTACCTGTTTCAGGAAATGGTAGGGCAAAAGTCCACCCTCCACAGACTCACGGCTGCCAAGGGCGAAGCGCTTGCCTTTCAGGTCCTCCACCGTAATGATGTCTGAGCTGGGATAGGTGATGAAGTGCGTCGTGAAGTTCACGTCCACATCTCGCATGGCGACCACCTGGCAGGGGTTGTCGAGACGCCGTTTGATCTTCACGTAACCCAGGGGGCCATTCCAGGCCATGTCTATCTCCCCTCTGGCTAAGGCATCCACCATAACATCGTCGTCTGAGTATAAGACCCAATCCAGGTCTATACCCTGTCTCTGAAAATATGTCTTGATCCCTCGAAAGACAATCATATGGGAAGTAGATGCGACGCCGCCGAGCCTGATCATGGTTCACCTCCCCATTTGCATAAAAGAATCGGCAATGCCAATTATACTCTTTTTTACCCCATGCAAACCTATTTACGTCAACCACAGTCCAGGCTATAATAAGCTCCAGGGCTATTGTGGGTTGGCTCACTAAGATAAGTGGGCTGGCCCGCTGGTCTGAGTGCAAAAATATTCAGAAGGAGGTAACTTACTCATGGCAGAAATAGGCAGCAAGAGGATCAACGCCGGAGTGATAGAGTTCGCGCTCCATCACCGCTACCTCGACGGCGGTAAACCTCGCGCAATGTCTGCGGACCAGGGCGTCTGCATCCAGGTGATGGGTCAGGTAGATGGCAAGGAAACAGAGCTTCTACGGTTCGACTGTTTTGACCAGGTGCCCCACTACCACTACGGCCCCCAGAACAAGAACGAGCGGATAAACCTGGACAAGACCACCACGGGCAACCCCATAGGCTGGACTATCCATCAGCTTCGAGAAAAGCTCCCTGTCATGCTCACGAGGGCAGGGTACGAGGAGTTGGCGGGTCAGATAGACGCCGACCTGGTAGCGTCGAAGCTGGACGAGGTAGAGTCCATGTCGCGGGAGATGGCCCTCAAGGAGAGAGACACCGTCACTCACAAACGTGGCACTGAAGTCATCGAAGCGGGGACCATCAGGTTTGGCCTGGAGTACCGCCATGTGCGAAATGACGAGGGCCAGGCCATCCACGTCCTGGGCGATGTCTCTGGTGAGGAGATAGAGCTTCTTGCCTTCGACTGCTTCGTGAACGAGCCCCACTACCACTATGGGCCCAGGAACAAGAACCAGCGAGTATACTGGGACAGGACTCTGGTGCCCGACACGCTGAGGTGGACTCTGGACCAGTTCAAGGCGGGGAAGCTGGCGGCCATGCTTCAACAGGCAGGCTACCCTGGTATAGTGGCCGAGCTGGACGCGGACCTGATCCGGTCCAGGCTGCCACAGGTGGAGGCCAGGGTGCTGGCTATGCGCCAGGCCAATGCCCCCAAGTAGGAGCTTCACCAATTCCGAAAGAGGAATTGAAACGAGCCCACCCAGGTGGCTCAAGCCCAAAGGGTAAAACTTTAATCAGCCATCAGCTTTCAGCATTTAGCGTGCTGACTGTTGATGGCTGGTGACTTTCTTAACTATTATCAACGGGTGACGCCCAACTCTCGCAGCCGATAGACCTGCTCCGGGCTATAGCCCAGGGCACCCAGTATCTCATCGGTGTGCTGGCCCAGGCTAGGGGAGGCCGCCGTCGCCCGAAGGGGAGTCTCGCTCATCCTGACCAGAGGGCCTGCCATCTTCACCTTCCCTGCAAGGGGATGGGCCAGCTCTACAACCATGTCATTGGCGAGCACCTGCTCGTCCGCCAGTAGCTCCTCAGTAAATTTTACCCTGCCCGCAGGCACACCCGCCTTGTCCAGGATAGCAAGCCATTCGGCAGTAGTCCTCCCCTCAAACAGCCTCTCGGCCTTCCCTATAAGCCCCTCCCCAAAGGCGCGGGCCTCTGGACTGTCAGCCCTGTAGCCAGGACCGAACCTTATATCCTCAAGGCCCAGCACCGCCAGCAGCTTGCGACGTAGCGGATCGCTAAGGCAACCCACCGCAATGGCCCCGTCTTGGGTCCTGTAAGTCCGGTAGTAGATGTTGCCTGGAGGCTGTGCATGGTAGGACTGATAGTAGGCATGTACCTCTCCATAGGGAAGGCCCTGGGCCCGGAGCGACGCTACTTCCTCAAGAAGCGCTTTCTGCCTTTCGCTGTCCGCCGCTTCCACGTAGAGGAACCTGGAACCCTGAATACCCAGGGCTGTGGAGAGCAGGGCAGCCTCTATCCTCTGGCCTCGCCCGGTCCGCTCTCGGGCATAGAGGGCGGCGCATATAGCCCAGGCCATAGCCAGCCCCGCTGAGGCGTCCACAACGGGGGTGAATATATGCTGGGGGACTCCCCCCAGGTCCTTCCCTTCCGAGGCCATGAGACCCGACATGGCCTGGACGATTATATCGTAGCCAGGGAGATGGCTCTGAGGCCCCCTGCTGCCGAAGGCAGTGTTCTCACAGTAGATGAGGCGGGGGTTCTTTTTTACGCCCAGGGTCTCGTAGTCTATGCCGAGCTTGTAGGGGACATCCGGGCGGTAGTTGACGATG
>CAYWGG010000079.1:0-10480 GCA_964457285.1 uncultured Dehalococcoidia bacterium | reverse complement strand
GGGCTCGATCAGGAGGTCCTGGAGATGCTGGGGCGGTTTCTGGATGGGTGGAAAGCGAAGGGCCGTACTGTGGTTATGACAACCCACAACCTTGAGCAAGGGCTGGCCTGGGGAGAGCGTGTAGCTATCCTATCGGGAGGGAAGATCGCCTTTGATAGCCAGCGAAGGTCTCTCGATCTGGCGGGCTTCAGGGGCACTTACCGGCAATATCTTTCGGCTTCGCTCAGGACGGGCCTGGAGGCGATACCGTGAGGGAGTCTTCTTCAGCTCCGCTCAGGACAGTCCCTCCGGCTGCCCCTTCCCCTTCGGCAAGCTCAGGGTCAGGACTTCGGCTCAGGGCGGGCCTTTCGGATTCGCTCAAGGCAAGCCTGGGCCCAGCGGTCGCCCTGGCCTGGAAGGACATACTCCTGGAGATCAGGACGCGGGATATAGTAGTCTCGGTCCTGGTCTTCGCCTTCCTGGTAGTAGTGGTGTTCAACTTCGCCCTCAACGTCACGCCAAGGGTTGTTAAGGAGCTAGCGCCAGGTATACTGTGGGTGGCCTTTGCTTTCGCGGGCGTACTGGCTATGAACCGGGCCTTTGTCTTGGAGCGGGACAGGGGCAGCCTGGAGGGCCTTCTCCTGACTCCGGTAAGTCGAGACGCTATCTATTTCGGGAAGATGCTAGGTGTATTCCTGTTCATGATAGTAGTGGAGGTTGTGCTACTGCCGGTGTTCGCCCTGCTCTTCAACGTCGCCATCTTTTCACCGGGCTTCCTGCTGGCTATCCTGCTGGCCACTTTAGGTTTCGCCACCGTAGGCACCCTTTTCTCGGCCATCGCCGTTCATACTCGCTCCCGGGAGGTAATGCTGCCGGTGTTGTTCCTGCCCGTAATAGTGCCGGTGATCATTGGGGCAGTGGAGTCCTCGGCGGGTTCGATAGGGGGCGGCAGCGTGGCCAGCGTGGGACGCTGGCTGGGGCTTATCGCTGTCTTTGATGCGATATTCCTGGTAGTATGTCCGTGGGTATTCGGACTGGTTGTGGAGGAATAACGGCTTTTGCCTTAACCGCTCTTCATCGGTTCTGACTCACAATAGCTGGTTCCTTCACTTCTACTGAGGCGATAAGCAGCCCTTCCTCTGATGGCACGGCTTCATTATGCTCGGCTTTTACCTCCAAATACCCTTCCAGGAGGTCTCTGGCCATCTCCAGGGCTTCTTCAACAGTGTCACCCTGGGTAGTACATTCAGGTAAGAGCGGGACTACCGCAGAGTAGCCCCCTGTATTTTCTGGGATGAGTATTACCGTATATTTACGCACTTGCCCCTCCTACAGGAGTTCCCTTAACTCCTCTTCAGTGAGACTTGCTGATCTCAGGATATTATGAAGGACATACTGATTCAAAGTCCGGCCTCTTCCATGTATAGGTACTGGTATTGTAGTTCCAGGCTTATCAGGATGACGAAGATACACATGACCACCACGAGTACGAGTCGTATACCAGCCAGCTCTATGAAGTGCCCTGATAAGTTCTTGTGGCCTAACCTGCATCACTTTTTATGGTATCATAATCACTGATATGGATGCATCACTGGATGAACCCAAGGAGTTGAAAGTACCGGGTTTGGCCCTCCGAACCCTGGGGGTGGCTTTTCTGCCACTGATAGCAGCCCTCATGGTAGTAGACCTTTACCTGATCTTCATGTGGGCTCCCACCGATGCCATACTGGGCCATGTGCAACGCATATTCTACTTCCACGTGCCCATCGCCTGGGTGGCGTTTCTCGCCTTTTTCATAGTATTCGTGAGCAGCATCCTTTACCTGTGGAAGCGGAGCGCCCGATGGGATGCACTGGCCCACTCCGCAGCGGAGATCGGGGCTGTCTTCGCTACCCTCATCCTGATTACAGGGATCATCTGGGCCAGACCCGTATGGGGCGTGTGGTGGACGTGGGAGCCACGCCTGACCACGTCCCTTATCCTCTGGCTGATATATGTGGCCTACCTCATGCTGAGAGGCTATGCGCCCAATCGCTCCCAGGGCGCGACCTACGCCGCCGTGCTTGGTGTCATCGGTTTCATTGATGTGCCCATAGTTTACTTCGCGGTGGAATGGTGGAGAGCCGTGCATCCCGAGTCGGTGGTAGGGCCACTGGCCGAGACTGGAAGCCTGGACTCCTCAATGAGGGGTGTCTTGATGTTCTCCCTGCTCACCTTCACCCTGCTCTTCGTCTTCCTTCTCAAGGAAAGGTTCTCTCTGAGGACTATGGAGGATACCTTAAGGACGGCGGGGCATTCTGTGAGAAGCTCCAGCAGGAACTAAACTTCAGGGCGTACGGCTGTACGCCCTTACAGGGTGGTGAGGCAATGCCTTCGGACAACCTTCCCTATCTTTTTGCGGCCTACGCAGTTACGTGGGTGGTCTTCTTCATATACGTGTTCTTTGTC
The DNA here is from genome assembly GCA_964457285.1 of uncultured Dehalococcoidia bacterium. GTDB lineage: Bacteria > Chloroflexota > Dehalococcoidia > Lucifugimonadales > JAGWBF01 > CAYWGG01. The sequence goes on along the minus strand of CAYWGG010000079.1, from coordinate 8,053 downwards.
TCCAGACGCCAGCGTGAGATGGAGAGAGAGATACAGGAGCTAAGGAGTGCCCTGGAGCGTCAACACCCAGGAGAGCCTTACACACGTGGGAACGATTGAAAGTCCTGGCCTGGAGATGCTATAGTTACCGTCCGGGAGCTAAAGGATGCTAGAGGACCAGACCGAAACTCCAGCAAATTCTACGCCTAACACCAGCCGGATATTCAACAACAAGACCAGGCTGGTACTCATCGGGCTTGTCCTGGCCCTGGGCCTGGGCTATCTGGTGTTTGCTGCTTTCCCCGGCAATACCCTGTATTATCTGACCGTTGATGAGTTCCTGGCCGATACTCAGAACATGGACGGGAGGAGCGTCAGGGTTGTGGGCAAGCTCGTCCCCGATTCCTTTCAGCGGGTGCCGGACTCGATCCAGGCAAATTTCGCTATAGCTGAGCGGGGTAAGGTGATGCAAGCCACCTACGATGGAGTATTTCCGGACCTCTTCTTTAACCCCCACTCTGATATAGTCTTGGAGGGCAAGTACGGCCAGGGGGGGGTGTTTCATACGGACACGGTCATCGTCAAGTGTCCTTCCAAGTACCAGGCTCTAAGGAAGGAGAGCTGAGGAATACTCCTGTCCCGATGGCTCAGGCTTCATCCCGTTGCTGGAGTACATTACCCGCCATGTCGGTGATCCGGTCCACCCTCACCAGGACCGCCATACCATTGCGCTCCGGGTCCCGGTCCAGCTCGGCCTGAATCGTCCTGCTCATCACCTCATCCCGGATTTTGCCCTCCTCATAGACGATGGCCGTGCCGTGAAAGCGCCAGTTGATCCGTTTCCCCGGGTTACGGTACATGATAACCACCTGGGGATTCTCGATGATATTCTCCAGGGCCGAGCGCCTGGCACGCTCCCAGTAGGCCAGAGTCTCTCGGTCATAGACCATAACGCTGCCCTTCATGCTAATCTGTGGTCTGCCATCCCGGGATGCGGTCCCCAGGGCACACGCCACTCCATCGGCTCCAGCGTTGTCTACCAGCTCGCGCATATCGTCGGGAATATGTATCATCGTCAATACCTCTCCTGAAGTCCGTCCTGGGCTTGTCGAAGGGCCTGCTCCAGGGCTCTACGGGTGAAGACCTGGGCCATCTGGGTCTTGTACCGAGCGGAGCCGCGGAAATCGTCCAGAGGCTCTACTTCAGCTTCCACCGCCTCCGACGCCTGGCGCATGAGCTCAGGGGTTATGGGACGGCCTCGAAGGATGGCTTCTGCCCCTCGGGCCCTGATAGGCATGGGCCCAACCGAGCCCAGGCTGATCCTTACGTCCTGGCACATGCTGCTGTCCTGGTCGGAAAGGGTCAGGAGAATTGCCACCGATACAGTGGCATAGTCGTCGGCGGTCCTGGGCAGGAACTTGATGAAACAGGTGCCGCTGTTGGACGGGACGCGAGGTACTATCACTTCGGTGAGTATCTCCCCAGGCTGGATGGCTGTCTCATAGTAGTCCAGGAAGAACTCTTCCGCCAGTAGCGTCCGTTCACCGGAGGGGTTGCGCAGCACCACCCTTGCGCCCAGGGCGATGAAGCTGGGTGGAGGGTCCAGGTTGGGGTCTGCATGGGCCAGGCCGCCACCCACGGTAGCCATGTTGCGGATGCGAGGGGTAGCCACGTGGTAGTACGTCTCGCTCAGGAGCGGGACAACCTCTTTGAGAATGGGGGAAGTCTCCACCATCCGGTGAGTACACATGGCCCCTATGTGGACTCTCTCATCGCCGGTGGCGATGCTATCCAGCCCCGGTATCTTACTCAGACTCACCAGATGCGTGGGCTGGACCAGGCGTTGTTTCATTAAAATGACCAGGGCGGTGCCCCCGGCGATGATGTGGGCATCGTCACCGTAGTCCCTCAGCAGGGCAAAGGCCTCCTCCAGGCTGCGAGGCGTGTGGTACTGGAAGCCAGTAATCATCTTTTTTCATCCTGAACATCGAGTCTGGTTTTCTCGAAGGCTCGGCTTTGCATAAGCCCGACCTGTTATCTAGGGTCGAGACCCCTTCATCGCTTCTACCGCCTTGACGATGGACTCGAGTATCTTGTAATACCCGGTGCAGCGGCACAGGTTGCCCATCATCCACTCCTTGATCTCATCCTCCGATGGGTCGGGGTTCTCGTCCAAGAGGGCCTTGGCAGCCATGATCTGGCCTGGAGTACAGATACCGCATTGAAAGCCCCCGTAGTCAATGAAAGCCTGCTGTAGAGGATGTAGCCTCCCTCCTTCGGCCAGGCCCTCGATGGTGGTGACCTCGGCCCCATCGGCAGAGACCGCCAGAGTGAGGCATGAAGCGACCATCTTTCCGTTCAGGAGCACGGTACAGGCCCCACAAACGCCCACGCTGCACCCTTCCTTGGTTCCTGTCAGCCCCAGGTCGTATCGAAGGCAGTCCACCAGCAACCGGTGAGTGGGGATATTAAGCTCGTGTTCCTTTCCGTTGATCTTCAAGTGAATGGTCTGATCCATACCTGGCACCTCGTTCACCCTGGATAGCGTATATCCATGGTTTCACCTGGACTTTCGATAAGCCCGGCACTTTCTCGTACTTCTGCTCCCTCCATCCGGTGCAGATGAGAGCTACAGTTGAGGTGAGCCAGTAGAGCAGCGGAGCGGCATAACGTTAGGGCCGTAGGGCCCTACGCCCCTACTTCGCTACTCGCAGCCTGCCCAGGTATAAGGTAATGAGGGCCCTCACGAAAAAGAGGGCCCATCGGATGTTTTGCATCAGTCCCAGCTTGCTCTTGCCCCCGGCCCTGCCGGTGAAGATGATGGGCACCTCCACGATGCGAAGGCCGTGCCGCATGGCTATAAGGATGCACTCTGGTTGAAACTCGAAGTCCCGCCCCCTGCTTTCCCTCACCATAAGCTCAGCGCTGCGCCTGTTATAAATCCTGAAGTTGGTAGTGGCCTCCCTCGGAGAGCCCAGAAGCCACCGGCACAGCAGGTTCGCCACATAGCTCAGGAAACGTCGCTGCCATCCCACCTTCACAGCACCGCCACCTTCCACGTAGCGGCTGGCCTGCACCAGGTCTACATCGCCCGCCTCTACTGCCGCCAGAAGCCTCGGTACGTCCTGGGGATCGTGGGACAGGTCGGCGTCCATAGTCAGGATATAGGTACACTCCTCTGCCAGCGCCGCACTCATGCCATCGCGGAGGGCCGAGCCCAGACCCAGCTTGCCTGGCCTGGTGATGAGGGATATATTCCCATACTGGGACGCCAGACGTTGGGCTATGCTGGAGGTGCCGTCTGGGCTATTGTCGTCCACTACGAAGATTTGAAGGCGTAGGGGCGACGCACAGGCCACCCCTACGTCAGGTCCCGAGGTTGGGAAAAGCCCCTCCAGGCTTTCGATGAGCCGAGGCAGGTTTCTCGCCTCGTTGTAGGTTGCCAGAACTACTCCCAGCTTTTCCACCCTTCTATTCTATAGGACATGTCCTCGCCCTGTCCCGTACACGTTCCTCTCACAACAGTAATCCGCTGGCCTGCTACAGTGGTCCCCTCCGTGAAAAGGCTCGACATCCCCCGCAGGTTCGGTGTGGGGGTCACCCAGGGCTACGGCTGCCGGCCTGTCAGGGCGATCAGCTTGTCCTGCAAGCTGGCGTTTTCCGGCACGGACACAGCCGGCCCGAAGACCTGCGGATTACGCATCCCCTCCGCCATGGGCAACAACCCCGCGTAGCACGCCTCTACCAGCCCCCTGTCCAGCCTGGTGTTCTGGCTCGTGGCCTTGGCCAGGTCCCACTTGTGGATCAGCAGGTCTAGGAAAGGGGCAAACATGAACTGGGCGCCGGTCTGGCGGCCGAAGGGCGTGTTCAGCTCCTTCGCCAGAGCGCCGGGGGCCTTTATCAGCTCTAACACCCTGGCCACACCAGTATCCAGGGCGGCCAGAGCGCCCTCAGGGGGCAGCGGGCCACTGCTGGCAAAGGGGTCCGTGGTGACGTTCCCCGTGAGCACCCCTTGCACAAAGCCAGTCACCTTGAGGTTGTGGTCGATCAAAGCCTGCACGTTCCACAGGGTGCACGGCGTGGGGCTGTTCATCTGCGCTGGCCTGACCCTGGTCAGAGTCTGGCGAAATCCCTGGACTGCGGCCTCATAGAGCTCAATGGGGTTGGGCGTCCGCTGCTGGGCCATATCTGATTCCTCCTTAGTGCGCACTGATGGCGCTTATTATGTGGCTTTTGGCATTTGCTCGACTTGTTTCAACCGGGATTTCTCACATACGCCCCTGACAGGAGGATTTTCCCCGGTTAGCATGGTCAGGCATCTATGGTATGCCTGGGAGCCCTACCTGTCAAGCACAATTGGCGGTCACAAACCCACCCCTACAGCTACAACTGGAAAGTCTTCTTGTAGATGCCGGGGGAGCCGGAGGCATGAGTCATTTTGGATCTCATTGGAGCAGACCGGGGGTTAGCATCCCTCATGGCGGCCCACTCCTTGCCCTTGGAGACGTTCTCGTGCTCGAACTCGTAGACCGTAGCGTACTTGGGCTTGCCACTCACTGCTGTGTAGCGCCTGGCCCTTATGCAGCCCGGCACCTTCTCGTAGTTGGGCACGTAGATGGTGTTGTACCAGTCGTTGAAATCGCCCTCGACCTCCGGCGGGACATCCATGCGCCCGATCTGGAGGGCCGGGGCCATGTCCGCCTGAGCCACCGCCCTGGAGACCCTAGCGGGGAAGACCTGCTGGTAGACGTTCCTGACGTAGTTGGTCCCGACAACGCCGGGGGACATCCTCTTTGTCCACTCTGTAGGGTTGTCTCGGACCCTCTTGTATGCCTGGCTTTCCAATACCGCCGGGCTCTCCAGCTCATACATTGCCAGATATTTGGGGCCGCCGCTCACTGCCATGTAGCGGGCGGCACTGAGGAAGCCGGGCACGGATAGGCGCTCAGCTATGTGCTCCTCGTTGTACCAACGGTTGAACTCCTCTTCCACATCGGCGGGCACGTCAACCCAGACCATGAGAAGCCCTGTCCCTCTCTTGTTAGCCATTTTAGCCCTCCTTTTGATGTCTCTAAGCTGAAATGATATTTAAGCTTTGTACCTGCTCAAAATGTCTCCGATTATTTGTGAGGAGAGTGAGGTTATGGTGAAGACAGGTAGAAGCGATGAAAAGGTCAATAACCCAATCAGTATCTATGAGGTATTTCATAGCTTCGGCTCAGGGCGTGTGCTGATGAGCCGGTCAGCGTAGATGTTTCGCTTCAGCTCCTCGCAGCCTACCAGGTATTTCCAGGCTCCGGCAGTAGCCCTGAGGGCCTCAAGCATTCCTTTCCCTTCAGGCTGTTCCGAGATGGTGATGGTGACCACCTCGCCTTCCCGAAGCTCCAGCTTCTCTAAGGGTTCGAGCACTCCCCTGGAAAATCGGGCCCTGATTTCCTTTGCCATATGATTCCTTCCCCTGCTGAAGCGGTGATAGTAACAAGACATGATTTTGAGTTAGTCTAAATCAACCGTCACCCTTGAGACTTTGACATTATCTTCAGGTATCGGCTCTCCATGCCTGAGACAGTCCTTGAGGTACAAAGTAATGGCGTCTTTAGCCATCTCCAGCGCTTCCTCAAACGTCTCTCCTTCAGTGATACAGCCAGGCAGGGCTGGCACACTGACGGTGTACCCCGGATTTTCCTCACAGGGCTCAAGAATGATGGTGTAAATAACCTCTCGACTCACAGCAATTCCTTGAACATCCCTCTCCCGGTGGGAGAGGGACTGAGGGTGAGGTCTACACAGGATACCTCCACACCGGCCCCTGGGGAGGCTCGTCGGAGAGCTTGAACTGGGGCAGGGTGAACCCGTTTTCCAGGTCATGAAATATCACCTCTACCCGCTTGCCGATAGCCACGTTCTCCTCCTTCTCTGGGACGAAGCTCTCGTCCACCAGGTTGGCGGTGATGCGGAGCCCGTGGTCGGGCGTGGGCTGGCCCCGCTGCTCGTCCAGCTCCACCAGCACGATGGGAAAGGGAGCCCACTCCCGGAACCCAGGCATGACGGTGTGGGCCACTATCTGGTAGCTGTAGATGGTCCCCTTGCCGCTCACCGTATACCACTCCCAGCGCAGGGAAGGGCACCAGGGGCAGCCAGGCCCAGGCTCTCCCCGCAGGAGGCCGCAGTCCAGGCACCTCTTTACCACCAGGCGGTGCTCCCTGGCCGCCTCGAAGTATCCTTTGTACTCGCTGTCACCATCGGAGATGTTGATTCGTATTCCGCGATACTCATACACCGGCATGCTTTTATCCCCTCCTGAGGATGAGGGCGCTGCCCAACCCCGGCGTGCCCCATCCCATGTTCATGCTGATCTCCGCGTCCTTTACCTGGCGGCACCTCCGCTCAGAGTAGTCATAGGTATGTATCCCATCCTGCCAATGGGGGCAGTAGTCGTCCACTGTCCCCCGGAGCTGGCGAACGTTCTCGATGACCATGTTCATCCCGTGGGTGTATCCCTCGCACAGGTGGCCCCCGCTGGTGTTGTTGGGCCGCTTGCCGCCCAGGTTGATGATGCCACTGGTGACGTAGTCCTTTCCTTCACCCTTCTTACACCAGCCGTAGTCCTCAAACTGGAGGAGCACCGTATAGGTAAAGGCGTCGTAGCAGCCGGTCACATCCACATCCTCGTGAGTAATTCCTGCCATCTCGAAGATTCTGGGGCCTATGTAGTAGCCAGCCACCCTGGTGATGGGGCCGTACTGGTAGTGGAAGTCCCCACCGGGCTTGGTCCCACGGCCCTGCACGCCCAGGATATGGACTGGCCGCTGCTTGAGGTCCCTGGCCCGCTCCGCCGAGGTCACGATGACACAGGTGGCGTTGTCGGTCTCCAGGCAGCAGTCCAGGAGATGGGCGCATGGCCTGATGACCCATCGAGAGTTAAGCACATCCTCCACCGTCACCCTCTGCTTCATGAGGGCCTTGGGGTTGTTGCTGGCGTGGTTGCTATGGGCAACCTTGATTGCGGCCAGGTGCTCGTTGGTGACCCCGTACTCCATCATGTGCCGGGTGAAGGTGAAGGCGAAGTTCTGTACGGCGCTCTGGAGCCCGTAAGGTCGCCTTAGCAGGTCGAGGCCACCCACCGGAGCGGCGGCCCGCACGCCGGTGCCACCTATACGGATCTGGGAATAGCCGTTCATGGAGCGATAGATGGCCACGGTATCACACATACCGGCCTCGATGGCTCCTGTAGCCAACCCCACCAGGGCCTCGGTGCTGGAGCCTCCTCCTGAAACGTCCATGAAGAAGTTGGGGCGTATGCCCAGGTCGTACATCACCGAGGTGGATGGGGTGGAGTCGCCACCGTGGTAGCTCATCAACCCGTCCACGTCCTGGGATGCCAGCCCTGCGTCGTCCATAGCCCTGCGTATAGCCTCCACCGCCAGGGCCCGGGTGCTCCGCCCCGAGCCTCGGCTGTACCCAGTCTCTCCCACACCCACGATACAGTATTTGTCCCGTAGATTACTCACGCTAAAGGCTCCTCCTCAAGAAGTCTGAAATGCCTGGAGATATTATAATGGAAAAACGAGAAGTGACAAATGAGAGACAGATGTGAGCACGATTAAAGGGGGGTCCTTCTCCCGAATTTGAGAGCCACTATGACAAGGTCACGGATGTCCACCACCATATCCTCATTCAGATTCGCCCTCGGGTCTGAGGGAGGAGATGTGTTGAAGACAGCCATTACAATTCTCAGGTCGGTCGTATTCACTACATCATCTCCGTTCACATCGCCAGGTAGCACTGTGATAAAGAAGTCCAGGGAGCCAACGGCATCTTGCCTGTCTCCAGCACCCACGGCCCTCACCTGGAAGGTGTGAGGGCCTTCGGGGATAGCGATGGCATGGGTAAAGATAGTGGTATTGCCTGCGCTTGTAAAGGCGGCCTGGTCCGGGACGATCCGCACCTCGAATGAGACCACAGGCCCAGTTACGTCGTCACCAGTGGGCGGAGTCCACGTGAAGGTGGGCATGGGGTTCTTGGAGAAGTTCTCCGGCGCTGCGCAATCGGTGTCAAGGGCGACCTTACAGCG
>CAYWGG010000078.1:0-10480 GCA_964457285.1 uncultured Dehalococcoidia bacterium | reverse complement strand
ATGAGTAGAATCGTGAAAGAGATATATATAGAAGGGCGCCCATTGAAGGTCCTCTTCGATACTGGCTCCCTTCGCTCCTATATCAGGGCCGAGTTTCGTCCTCTCACTAGTCGCAGGGTAAGCCCTATCAGAGTGGGCCTGGGAGGTACGGTCCGACGGCTGGATGAGCGATGTGACCTTACTGCGAGGATAGACGGCCTGGAGTTCGATATGATCGCTTACGTCGTGGAGGAGCTAGGAGAGACTGAACACGGACGTCTGGACGCTATCGTAGGGGCCTTGACGATGGAGGAGTGGTACATCAAGCTGGACCCCCAAAGAGGCGAGCTAGACCTTTCTGGGCTCAGGAAGAGGGAGTTCACCGAGTATACAAGCTGATAGAAAAGGACCTGACGATAAGGTTTTGTCTGGTTGAGGTGAAAATGGCTAAATACACACACGGTAGCACCAGACTCCCTCGCCCAGGCTGGCTACGAGCGCGCCTTGCCAAGTGGGCTCTGCTGCCCTATCAGTTGGGCCTGGGCTTTCTACTCGCCAGGAAGGTCATGATTCTTACCACCAAGGGGCGAGTGACGGGAAAGGAGCGAAGAACCCCTCTATGGTACGTTCGCGAGGGGGATGCCATCTACTGCCTTTGCGGCTGGGGGGCTTCCAGCGACTGGCTGAAGAACCTGAAAGCTGACCCCCATGTCATAGTCCAGGTTGGAAGGGAGAGATGGGAAACCGCAAAGAAGCTAATCCAGGAGCCCCAGGAGATGGAGAGGGTTCTGAGTACCATGCAAGAAAAGTATGGCCGTCGCACCGTACACCTGTTTTACCACATGGACCGGCTTGTCCTGGTAGCCTTCCCATTGGACAACTCCGGTAAATAGCTATCAGACAATCTCTTATCCAGAGCCCATCAACCTGCCCAGGTACTCCACGCTCACCCTGAAGTTCTCAAAGACCTCCTCACACGCTGGAATCTCCAGGATAGCCAGGCCATCGTAGCCTTTATTTTTCAGCATCCGCAAAAGGCGTGGGTACTCCAGGTCGCCATCGTCCACGGTGGGATGGGGCTGGCCGTCTCTTGTCTGTTTGAAGTGGACCATGTGGATATAGTCCAGAGGGAGGGCCTCAATCTCGGCAATGGGGTCGCTGCCAGGGTCAGCCCGCATACTGTTGATGGGGTCAACGCAGAGTCCCAGGTAAGGCGCCTCCTCATCGGACAGCCTCTTGCGGGCCTCCCGCACCACCAGTGCCATGCTCCGGATGGGTTGTCCGGCGTTCTCCATGAAAAGCCGGACCTTCTGGCGTGCAGCCTCCCGGGCTAGCTCGGCGACGCCTAAGGCGGTATTTGGCAGGTCTTCCGCTCTCCCCCACGAGTTGTCGAAACCGACCGTGTCGACCATCCTCAGCATGGGGGTAATGGGGTTCACCACTCTGGCCGCTTCAAGGGAAGCCCGAAACAGGGGAGAAGCAGGGTCCGGCCCCTTTGTGAGACAGGGGTAAGCGATGGCCAGGTCGAAGCTGAGGGTTGGGAAGGTGCGGACAAGGCGCGCCAGAACCTCCGTTGCTGGCCGCCAGTCATCACCTCCCCCAATCTCGTACTGCCCAAGGTAGGTCTGGCGCAGCTCGATGTGTTCTGCTCCACGCCTTCGAGCCCTCTCCACCAGCCGAGGCAACTCCGCGGTATAGAGGTGCTCTCTCCACGAGTTGGTGATCGCTCCCAGTATCATGCTCCACCTCCTGCGAATGGCAGCACTGCAGCCACCCTGATAGTGATAGTTTCCCTCATTGCAGCCCTGTTGTCCATAGGCTTTACCGGTATTCTACCCAGGTCAAGGCCACTATGGTATGATACCCACTGAAGCAGGGGTGTGGTGTGCCTCGCCCCTATGTGGTTTCTTCCAGCATTGCCAGGCAGGAGGGCGATATGTTCAGCAAGATTCAACACGTAGGCTACCTGGTAGAGGACCTGGATACGGCAGTCGAGTGGTATTCCAGGACTTTTGGGGGGAAACGTACCGGCGGGGGAGCCGCAGGCGCGGGCAAGGTCGCCTTTGTCCAGATAGGTGATGTAGAAGTAGAACTCATTGAACCGGTAGACAAAAGCGGGCTTACTGGTAGGGCCAACCAGGTGTTTCACCACGTTGGCTATGTGGTAGAGGACCTGGACAAGGCTGTAGCCGAGTTCAAGGCCAGGGGGTACAAATTCGCCACTGCGGAACCCATGGTCAATATTGCAGGCTACCGGCTTATCTTTTTTGACATGTCCTCCACCAAAGGCACCAGAATACATCTAACGGAGAAGAGTTCCCTGAAAGGCTGACCCGTTAACCCGGAAAAGCCCTTAGTCTTTGAACTCAGGTAGAATCTGGGTGGCGAAGGTCTCAAGCTGCCATTGTGCCTCGTCCCAGGTCAGGAATCCCTGGGGAAACCCCCAGCTAAACCACTCCAGCTCTCCATCGCCGTAGCATCGGGCGATGGACTCCAGCTTCCGCTTGATGTCGTCCACGGTGCCGCAGAGGGCGTGGTCGTGCTCCACCATGCGCTGATACACCGCCTCCGGGCTGGGCAGCATGAGGGGTGCGGGTGCATCCTCACCAGGGTTTCGGAAGGCTTCCAGGAAACCGAACCCAGCGAAGTAGGAGTGAAAGCCGACTCCTGTCGTCCTGGCGCCCAGAGCGAAGGCCTCCTCGTATGTCCTCCCAATGCAGATGGCCCTGGCAGCCCCGACGCCCTCCCCTAACCGTAGCTTTCGCCCTGCCTTGGCAGCCTCCTCCTGATAGACCTTGCACAATCGGCTGAAGCTCTCAGGATAAGAGATCAATATCCAGGGGAGGATGTTCTCCCCGGCGCACCATCGGATAGTGGCCTCGCTCACGGAGAATGGCTGCCACAAGGGGGGATGGGGCTGCTGGTACGGCTTGGGGATGACGCTTATCCTTCGGATCACCCCTTCCTCGTCAAGCTCACCCGGAGCGCCGTACTGCCTGGTCCAGTCCCTGGCAGGCCAGCGCCTTATCCCCTCCTCATAAGGCTGGGGTATAGAGTAGTACTGGCTGCGGTACTCAACCGTGTCCTGAGTCCAGGCCATCTTGATTAGCTTGAAGACCTCCTCGAAGACCCGGCGGTTGTGCAGGTCTACCGCCGAGCCGTCCATAGGAGCGCCAGTCACGTGGTAGTGCTGCCCCAGGATGTTGGTCCAGCGGTCCTGGTATCCGCGGGCGAACCCCGCGATTACCCTGCCCTGGGTCAGGTGGTCCAGAATGGCCAGCTCCTCGGCGCAGCGAATGGGGTCCCAAGAGGGCAGCACCAGCCCCAGGGGGGCGAACTTGATGCGCTTTGTCCTGGCCGCCAGGTCAGCATACAACAGCAGGGGGGCCACCGACGCCTCGAAACCTTCCGAGTGGAAGTGGTGCTCCGTGGTAGAGAATGCATCAATGCCCATCTCGTCGGCCAGAACGGCGATTTTGCGGACCTCTTCCAGCATCTGCTGGTAGCGCTCGTTGTTGCGCCCGATGGGGCGCAGGGCCGCCCGCTCCTCCAGGGTCCCCGGTATCGTCGGCAGGACCAGTATATCGAATTTCATGGCGTAGTCCTCCGTGCTAACTAGCGCATACTATTGTCTATGCCGGGTCCAGTTGCCATCACGTCACAGAGCTGCTTCGGCTGCATTATACATTAGAGGGTAAAGGGCCACAAGTGATAGTTAGGAAGGAAATCCTGGGTTGTTGTCATGGCCTGGTAGCTGGAGTAGAATATGGACGGCATCTCAGAGGGATACGAGCAAAATCCACAATTTTATCGAGTAAGAAAGGAGTAGAGCCCATGATCTATGAGGTGAGGACATATACCTTGAAGCCTGGCAGCGTCGCCGAGTTTGAAAAAAGGTTCGGCGAGGCGCTGCCCTATCGCGAGGAGTACTCCAAGCTGGGTGCCTTCTGGCACACGGAGTTTGGGCCCTTGAATCAGGTAATCCACGTCTGGCCCTATGAGGACTTGAATGAGAGGGTACAGATACGAGCGGAGGCTGCCAAGGATACCCACTGGCCCCCCAAGGTCCAGGAATTCATCGTCAACATGGAGTCGGAGGTTATGATACCTGCCCCCTTCATGCGCCCCCTGGGGCATCAGCACCTGGGCAACATCTACGAGATGCGCATCTACACTTACCAGTCGGGTGCCATCCCCGAGGTCATAAAGCGGTGGTCGGTGGCCGTCCCATACCGGGAGAAGTACTCCCCTCTGGCTGCCTGCTGGTACAGCGATCTGGGAGGGCTGAACAGGTGGTTCCACGTGTGGCCCTACAAGGATATGGCTGATCGGGACCGAGTCCGGACGGAAGCCTCCAAAGACTCCCACTGGCCTGCGCAAACCCGGGAGTTCATGATACGACAGGAGAATAAGCTGCTGGTCCCGGCGGCCTTTTCACCGATGCATTAAGAGATGTCTGATCGGAAGGAGATGACCATGAAAATCGGAGTTTCGGTGCCCACTGTGGTAGGGGCTCCGGTGGATGTGGCTGCACTGGCTCGGGAGGCCGAGGAGTTGGGGTTCGACTCCATCTGGGTCCCTGAGCATCCTATTATGCCGGTGAACGTTGCATCCCCATTTCCCCAAGGTGGCCCCATCCCTGAGTCCTACTCCCACATGATGGACCCTTTCGTGGCGCTGGCGCGCGCCTCGGCGGTGACCAGCACCCTGAAGCTAGGTACTGGGGTCTGCCTGGTGCCTGAACGTAATCCGTTGCTCCTCGCCAAGGTGATCGCTACCCTTGACCACTACTCCGGTGGTAGGTTCCTGTTTGGGATCGGGGCGGGCTGGAATAAGGAAGAGACAGAGCTAATGGGCGGCAACTTCGCCCATCGCTGGACTCAGACCCGTGAAGCAGTGCTGGCGATGAAAGAGCTCTGGACTAAAGATGAGGCCGAGTACCACGGGACCTACTACGACTTCCCGCCTGTCAGGTCTTTACCCAAGCCTGTCCAGAAACCCCATCCCCCGGTCATCCTGGGCGGAATGGCTAGAAATGTGCTGCAACGAGTAGCGACATGGGGCGATGGGTGGATGCCCAACCGCGTGACGCCCGAGCAGATGAAGGCCAGCCGGGCGAAGCTGGACGAGCTGGCTACCGCGGCAGGCCGAGACCCTGAGTCTATCGAGATTACCATCTTCGGCCGCAGCCCAGATAAGAAAGAGATCAAGGCTTACGAGGATGCAGGCGCGGAGCGCGCCGTCGTCAGGCTGTCAGGTGAATCAACCGATGACGCCCTGGCCGACCTGGAAAAGATAGCCCGCCAGGTCCTCAACTAAAAAGGAGGAGAGCTAGCATGGGTATCCACATAAAGCGCATAGGGCACGTAGGCATCCTGGTATCCGACTTCGAGAGGTCTTTCAGGTTCTATACCGATGTGCTGGGCTGCACCGTGACCAACCGACGGAAGGCCGAGGACGGCACCGAGACAGCCTTCCTGCGGTTCGAGGAGATGCATCACGACTTCGTGATAAGCTCGGCACCCGAAGGAGTAGATGTCACCTCGGCAGGCCAGCGGGAGAGGCTCATACAGCAGGTCGCCTTCGAGGTGGAGAACCGCGACGAGTTCCTCAAAGCCCTGGCCCACCTCCACTCCAGAGGGGTCAAGCCAATCATGGGCCCCCTGACCCACGGCATCGAGGGTGGGGGTAACCTGGGCGGCAGCGGCAGCCGCTCCTTCTACTTCCTCGACCCCGACGGCAACCGCCTGGAGATTTACGCGGACATGATGCGGGTGCCCAACGGCGAGGAGTTCCCCCGCAAAGAGTACGCCGAAGCTATGAAAGCCTTTTTGAACCATTAAGAGCGTAAATGATAGCGCTGAGGTATGAAGCGGACCAGTAGCTGGAGAATCGCGCCCGGCTCTCGGGAGTATCCCCTGGTGATAGCTCACCGAGGTGGCGGCGGCCTGGCGCCGGAGAATACTCTAGCGGCCTTCCGCCAGGCGTCCTCCATAGGTACGGACGCCATCGAGCTGGACGTCAGGCTGACCAGGGACAGGCGGGTGGTGGTTTTCCACGACAGGCGGATTGACCGGACAACGGCAGGGAAAGGCCCGGTGGGAACCTTCACCCTGGAAGAACTGAAGTCCCTGGACGTAGGCTCCTGGTTCGGCCCCCAGTTCAGGGGAGAGCGAGTGCCCACTCTGGAGGAGGTCTTCGAGGCCCTGCCCGCCGACTTCCTCATATACGTGGAGATGAAGGCCCGTGGGCATGGAGCATGGCCCCTGGCGTCGAGGGTAGTTGACTTAATACGCCAGTATGAGCGATGGGAAAGCACGATGGTAGCCAGCTTCAATCCCATCGCTATGGCGTTCCTCAGAGCGATAGAGCCCCGGATAATACGGGGCTCTATCTGGTCCCGCAGGCATCCTCTACCTCTGCGGGCCCGATGGCTAAGCCCCCTGGTACAACCCCACTGGCTCGCCCCTGACAGGGGCACATTAACCCCCCAGATGGTGAGGAGGTTTCACGCTCAGGGAAAGCTGGTGGCGGCCTGGGACCTGGACGCGGGGAGTGATATGAGGCGGCTGAAGGGGATGGGACTGGATGGGGCTGTGACGGACTATCCTGATGTGCTGGTGCGGCAGAAGCACAGCACAATCTAATCAGGCGGTGCGGAAGCGGAACATGGACGTGGCCCAGGCCATCATGAACACTGCTACCCCCGCCAGGATAAGCAGGTCGGGCAAGATGACGTCCCACTGATAGCCAACTATCACCAGGCTCCTCACCGACTCCACTGCGTGGCTCACGGGATTGAAGGTCTTGGCCGTCTGAATCCAGCCTGGCAGCAGCTCCCCGGGCATCATGGCCGAGGAGAGGAAGAAAATGGGCAGGGTGATGAAGTTGATAAGGGCTATGAGGGGGTCTGGGTTCTTCATCAAAATGGCCAGCCCGTTGGAGAGTCCGGCAAAGCCGACCCCTAGCAAGACCACTACGACCACCGTCAGTAGCACACCGGGGAAGCCTGTGGCGATGTCAACTCCCATAATCCATGCTATGAAGAAAATCAACAGGGCCTGTACTACCAGAATGGCAACCGCGCCGAAGACTCGGCCCAGTACGATGGATACACGGCTCACGGGCGAGGCCAGCATCTTGTCCAGAATGCCCAGGTCCATGTCCTGAATCAGCCTGAACCCGGTCCAGGCCGAACCGAACAGGACGGTCATGATCACAACCCCTGGGGCGAAGAACTTGAGGTAGCTGTCGCTGGTGAAGCCGGGCAAGTTCACCACGCCTTCAAATACTCGGCTAAACAATACCAACCACAGCAGGGGTTGAACCAGATTTATGAAAAGCCAGATGGGTGTCCGCAAGGAGACCTTTATGTGCCTCACGAACAGGTACCATGTATCGGAGAATATGTTCACCTCAGCCTCCTGCGGTTTCGATCCGTCTGGAACCAGGTGGTGCGGCGGCCTTCTTCATCGCGCATAGTCCGGCCTGTGTATTTTATGAAAACATCGTCGAGAGTGGGCCTCGAAAGGGAGATAGTCTGCACGGTGAGCCCGTCACTGTCCATAGCTCGCAGGATGCGGGGCAGGTCGGTCTCGCCCTTCTCCACGTACACATTGATCGTGATAGGCAGGCCGCTGTTCAACACCTGTAACTCCCGGACAAAAGGCTGGCGCTGAAGCAACTCCCGGCTGTGCTCTAGCGCCCCATCCGATGAGGATGCGACGTCGGCGGTCAGGGAAAGGGTCACCACATCGCCACTGACCTCCTTTTTCAGCTCGAGGGGCGTCCCCAGGGCGATGATCTTGCCGTGGTCAAGGATGGCGATACGGTCGGCCAGCTTGTCCGCCTCGTCCATGTAGTGGGTGGTGAAGAAGACGGTGATGCCCAGCTCCTTACCCAGGTTATGGATGTAATCGCCGATGTGGCCGCGAGTCTGTGGGTCGAGGCCCACGGTGGGCTCGTCCAGGATGAGGACCCGGGGCTGGTGAAGAAGGGATATAGCCAGGTCCAGGCGTTTACGCATCCCGCCGGAATAGGTAGACACCAGCCGATTGGCATCCCTGGTCAGGTCCATCAGTTCCAAAAGCTCACCGACCCGGCGGCGGATGGTCACGCCATCCAGGCGGTAGAAGTGGCCGTATAGGGTGAGGTTCTCCCGACCGGTGGCGTTCTCGTCAATGCCCACATCCTGGGCAGCGTAGCCGATGCTTCGGCGGACCGCGGCCGGATGCGCCCGCACATCCATACCCAGCACCTGGGCTGTGCCCGAAGTGGGTTTGAGGAGCGTGGTGAGGATTTTTATGGTGGTGCTTTTACCAGCGCCGTTGGGCCCCAGAAAGGCGAAAAGCTCCCCCGCCTCCACTTCAAAGCTCACGCCATCCACGGCCCTGATGCCGCCCTTGTAAACCTTCACCAGGTCTGTAACAGAGATAGTTGGCATATTGACACTGAGCCCTACTTGTTAGAGGATGAAATATACAAAGCTTACCCCCATTATATCTCACAGTAGCTACGGAGTCATTCTGAGCGAAGCGAAGAAAATCCCCTCGTCCCCCCTTTGCTAAAGGGGGGTTAGGGGGGATTCCCCCAGACCCTTTGCTTCGCCCAGGGTGACAAGAAAACGGAGGTTGATATGGCTGACCTGACCAAGGAAGAGGTGAGGGCTATGGGCCATGCTGTTGGGCTGGAAATCCAGGACCCTGAGCTGACAGAGGTGACATACAGCCTCAACGCCCTCCTGGAAGCGCTGGACGGGATCAACCCCCCCGGCCTGGAGAACGTCGAGCCTCTGCCTATTATCCTGCCCCCTTCGTAGCCATTCAGCCGCAGAGGCACCGAGGCTCGGAGGAAATATTTCCTTGCCCTCCTTTGCCAAAGGGGAGGTTGGGGGGATTTGGGAGAAGGGAACGGAATGAGGGCAGTTGGAAAGGAGACAGCATGAATAAGTCAGATATACCCTTTCTCACCCGCATTTTCAACCTGGCAAGCGCCCCCGCCATTTCGGTGCCCTGCGGGTTCAGCTCCCAGGGTCTACCTATCGGGCTTCAAATCGGCGGGCGACCCATCGGAGAGGAGATGGTCTTGAAGGCGGCCCACGCCTACGAGCAGAGCACGCCCTGGCACACCGTGAGGCCGCCTGCCGCTGCGCCATAAGGAGATAAGATGGTGACACAATGGACGGCCTCCCGATACGACGTCATCGTTGTGGGCGCAGGTAACGCAGCGCTGACCGCGGCCATCTCGGCTTGCCAGAGTGGTGCCCGGGTCCTGGTGTTGGAGAAAGCTCCCGAAGCGGAACGGGGTGGTAACAGCAGGTTCAGCGGCGGGCTGTTCCGCTTTGCCTACGAGGGCATTGAGGACCTGAAGCCTCTCCGCCAGGGCCTCCACCTGCGGGAGTGGGACCGGGTGGACGTGGGCCACTACGACCCCGGCCGCTACTTCGATGATATGATGCGGGTGACCCAGGGCCAGGCCAGCCGAGAGTTGGTACAGGTCCTTACACAACAGTCCTACCCCACTATGGCCTGGATGACGGAGCTAGGAGTGGTCTGGGACTGGACATCCCTCTGGTCGGTGGAATCGGGAGAGCGGCTGGCCTTCAACCCTGGTAGTGTCCTTGAGGCAAAGAACAAGGGGATCGGCCTCGTGGAGTACCTCTTCGCCGCAGCCCAGCGAGCGGGCGTGGACATTGCTTACCAGGCAAAGATGGTCGGGTTCCTCCAGGACGGGTCGGGCCGCGTCACCGGAGTCCGGGTAAGGACGCCCAATCACACCGAAGAGGCTCCGACGGGAGCGGTGGTGCTGGCCTCCGGCGGTTTCGAGGCCAACGCCGAGATGCGGGCCCGTTACCTGGGGCCTGGTTGGGACCAGGTGAAGGTGCGGGGCACCCGGTTCAACACTGGCGAGACCCTTCGCATGGCTTTGGATATAGGTGCCAAGCCCGTGGGCCACTGGCAGGGCTGCCATGCGACGCCCATAGATGGCAACGCCGCTCCGGTAGGTGACCTCCGCCTCACCGACAGGACAAACCGACTCTCTTATCCCTACTCCATCATGGTGAACTCCTTGGGCAGACGCTTTGTGGATGAGGGGGAGGACCTGGGTGGATACACCTACGCCAAGATAGGCCGCGCAATTCTATCCCAGCCAGGCGCCATCGCCTACCAGATTTTTGACCAGAAGACCGTACACCTACTGGAGGAACGCTACTCCACCGGCACTCCCATCATTGGCAACACCATCCATGAGATAGCCCAGAAGTTGTCCATCCCCGCCGATGCCCTGCAACGAACGGTGGAGGAGTTCAACGCCGCGGTGCAGCCTGGCGAGTTCGACCCGGCGGTGAAAGACGGGAAGCGCACCCGTGGCCTAGAGCCCCCAAAGTCCAACTGGGCCCTTCCCATAGACTCGCCCCCTTATACGGTGTACCCCGTGGCCTGCGGTATCACCTTCACCTACGGCGGCATCCAGATAGACACCCAGGCCAGGGTGATAGATA
>CAYWGG010000077.1:0-10585 GCA_964457285.1 uncultured Dehalococcoidia bacterium | reverse complement strand
AAGGTCTTCGCTCAGGCTCATAGCCACACCTCCATGCCATATGCTCTGCACCTCTATTATAAGCCACTACTGAATCTATTGGGCAACGTCGGACAAACTGCTGACATGGGGAGTGGGACCTCAGGAGATGATCGCACTCATTACTTGGGGCTTTCTTAGCAGCCTATCCAGGCTGTTCCATCGAAATCATGATAAATTTGGCCTTGGAACCCCACATCTCCAGCACCAGGAGCAGCCCTACCACCTCCTGACCACCTGGGCTTTTAAGACCCCATATACTCCATGCGGCAGACCTGTCACTAGCCATCTCATTCAGTTTCCACCCCGCCTCTTCAAGCTGAGACCTGAAGTGTTCCTCTATCGCCTCTGGCCCCAGATTGATACGCAAAAAAGCAAAAGTATGTTCGCTTTTGAAACTGCCGTTCCGGGGGCTGCTGCCTCCTTGAGCACCTCCTCCACCAAAAAGCGGCTCACTGCCGGACGGAGCTGTAAGGTCAGGTATCAGCATATCTGGTTGAGGGAAGTGGGGGTCACATGAGCCACTGTCCCCTCGGCTCAGGGTAAGGCGGACACTGGAGCCCCCGTTGAACGGACGGGCCATCAGTGATATAACTCCAGCCTCCGGCTCGTTGCAGAATGACCGATAGACCCGCTCTTGGGACTGAGGGGAAATCTTAAGTTTCGGAAGTTCGAGACTTTTCCAGCCACCTTGTCCCGGCTCCTTCAAGAAAAACTCCTCAACATCTTTAGGGTCCATCGGCGTTTCAAAGATGGCAATGGTAAGTTCCTCGGAGAACCCAACATCGTTATCAGTAGGCTTCACGCTGCCAACTACCCTGCTACCCGGCGGGAGTCGTAAGTCGAAATTCGGTGGGAGAGCGCCTGGCAGGACCTGGGCCCGCTGGTCTCCCGTAGCCCCAACTGGACTATGGAACCGCACCAACCACTCTCCCAGGGTGTCCACGCTAGCTGGGACGGGAGTCGGGCTGGCCATGAGCTTCCCTCTCTCCTTATGAGTCTGGTCTGCCCCAAGCAAAATGCGCCTGGCCCTCGCCCCCGGCATCTCCACAGCCATGAGCCATCCGTTCCATCGGTCTCCTCCATCGTCCTTAAGGCTCCAGGTGCTCCACGCCGCTGGTCCGGCAGCCTCTCGCCGCTGCAGCCTCCAGCCCGCCTTGTCCAACTGGGACCCCAGAAGGTCCTCAAGAGCTTTTGCTTTCAGGTCTGCCTGGACGCTCTGCATCTCATACGTGTAAGGGTAACTGAGCTCAGACCCTCTACTGCAACCGGTGTCGCCTCCCCCTGGTTCCACACCAGATGGCAACCCGAGGGCAGGAAGCAAACCCGGGTGAAACGGCCCTTCAGTGTACCAGAATACTCGCACATCCGTTAGCCCTTCCTGTAGCTGAGCGGCCTCTAAGTTCAACCCGGTGCCATCCTCTGGCTTACGGAATTGCAACTCAGGGGTACTGAGGCCTGGCCTATAGTCTGAGGCCTTCTGTGTTTCCCATCCTCTTTCTGTGAGTGCCTCCTCAAAAAAAGCGATGGTCTCCTCAGGATTCAAAGGTACATCGAGGATAGCATGTCCAAAACCAGGTGAACATATATCTAAGCCATAGAACAAAGTACCAATTACCTCGGTTCCTGGTGGAAGTGGAAGATCAAGCTCCGAGGGTAACTCCTGGGAGACAAAGGGGCCGAACATCTGCCATACAAATTCCTGGGCTGCCGAGGGTGTGGGGGTTGGTGTAGTCGCTGGAGTGAGCGAGGGTTCAGCGCCGGCGCATGCAACCGCAAACGTAGCCAGTAGTGCAAAGAGGTTGAGCATGATGAACAGGCGCAGTGTCATCTCTCTCCCATCACCCAATGACCGGAAGCTATAAAGGGAAGAGCAGGGCGGGTGTGATTAAAAATGGGTGGAACTTTGCTGTCCTTCTGAGCCGAAGGCGAAGGATTTGGTGGGTGGGGATTCCCCGCCCTTCCAGATTCTTCGGTCGCTCCGCTCCCTCAGAATGACACTGGGCAGCCCACCACCCGCTTTTAATCGCACCCATCGGGAAGGGGCTACCTGGCAGCCTCTACGAACTTGTTGGTGAAGGCCTTTTCTCCGTCAGTGGGGTTTTGCAACAGCCCGTTGGAGCTCATCCAGTCGGCGAACCTGGTCCATCGCTCTGAGGTCTGCCAGCCGACGGGCACGCCGTTCTTCCACAAAGGGGCGATGACCTTTATGCCCGGCCGTTCGACGGCCTCGTCTACCTCCTCACCCGTGCCCTTGAGCATGACTTCCACCGCAGCGTTGGGGTCGGCGGCTGCGTCCCGGTAGCCGCGCACTACAGCGCGGACAAACCTCTGCACCACGTCAGGCTTCTCCTTCAGCATCTTCTCGCTGGTCACCATCACCAGCTCGTAGAAGTCGGGCACACCCCACTGTTCCATCCGCATTATGTTCACCGGCTGGCCCTGGTTCTCCATGAGAATAGACTCATGGCTGAAGTAGCAGCCGACGCAGGCATCCACCGTACCATTTAGCAGGACTGGCACCAGGTCGAAGCCCACGTTGACCAGCTCTACCTCAGCAAGGCCCCTGACTACCCCATCGTATTTGAGCATGGTATCCAGCAAGGGCTCGTTGGTCGGAATGCCCGGATAGCCGACCTTCTTTCCCACCAGGTCGCGAGGTCGCGAGATTCCTGATGACTTGAGGGCCTGCACCGAGTTCAAGGGGTGTTGCACGAGGCCGATGATAGAGACCACAGGCACACCCTGGGACCGGGCTATGAGCAGGTCGGGCTGGTAGTTGATGCCAAAGTCGTCCGCTCCAGCCGCCACCGTTTGATTCACCGTCGAGGGGTCTACCGGGGTGTACATCTCGACCACCAGGTCCTCTTCGGCGAAGTAGCCCTTCTCCTGGGCTATGTAGAGGCCGGCGTGGTTGGCGTTGGGATACCAGTCCAGGGCCAGTTTCACCTTCACCATTTCCTCTTCTTCCTCGCCACAGGCCAATGCCATCGGAGTAGTAGCCACCAGTATCAGGAGCAACAGCAACCAATGTTTCCCTATCATAATGCGACCTCCCTTCAGTTATGCTGTGTTGACCGCTTATATCTCAGAAGCTCCCGGCTACCCTCCCTGTAGGGCCCGCCGCCGACGCTGGTTGTGGTGCCAGGGCAGCAGGAGCCGCTCCAATAGCGCAGCAATCGCGAAGAGACTTATGCCCATCAGCGCCATCAGGACAGTAGCGGCCCATACCCGTTCGCTGAGGAACTGAGACTGAGACCTTATCGCCAGGTATCCTAGCCCCTCGCTGGAGCCCACCCATTCGCCGATGACCGCGCCGATGACGCTGACCGTTATGGCTACCTTTATGCCTGAGAACATGAAGGGCAGGCAGCTGGGTATCTGGGCTTTGGCGAACACCTGCCATCGGTTCGCTCCCAGGGTGCGCAACAGGTTTATCATGTCGGGATCGGCTGACCTGAGTCCATCCACGGTGTTCACCACGATGGGAAAGAAGGAGATGAGGGCAACTACGATGACCTTGTGCTGCATCCCATAGCCAACCCAGATGAGCAGCAGGGGGGCGATCACGATGATGGGTATGGTCTGGGATGCGATGACCGAGGGATATATGACCCGTTCCAGCGTTCGTGACATGTGGATGAGCCCAGCAAGGAGAACTCCGCTGACCAGGGCGATGGCGAAGCCAACCAGGACCTCCTCCAGGGTCACCCATGTATGTCTGAGAAGAAGGCCCCTGCTATCCCACAGCTCTTCTGCTATAGCTGAAGGCGCGGGCAGCTTCCAGTGAGGGATGTCGTTGAGGGCCACAACCCCTTCCCAGACACCGATGGCTGCAACGATTATCAGGGCGGCGGGAAACCACCGCACGAGTGGTTGTAGCAACTCCCGGCCAGGGAACGCCGGATAGCGCTCAGGTCTCCTGACATCAGCCCTTGCCTTCTCCTCGGTTACCGCCATGACTCCTCCACCACTCGGAGGCTCTCCTCCCGCAGGGCCGCCACCAGGCCAGCCTTGATGGCTATAAAGGGCTCCTCAGTGACCATGCGGTAATATCGAGGGCGGGGCAGGTCTACCTCCACCACCGTCTTCACCCTCCCAGGACGCGCCGTGAGCACATAGACACGGTCGGAGAGGAGCAGGGCCTCGTCCACATCGTGGGTCACAAGAACGATGGTCTTCCCCAGGGAGCCCCACAGCTCCGTGAGCCACTCCTGCATCTGGGCCCGTGTGAGAGCATCCATGGCTCCAAAGGGCTCGTCCAGCAGCATTACGTCTCGACTGAACAGGACAGTGCGCAAGAAGGCGGCCCGCTGGCGCATCCCTCCCGACAAGGTATAAGGGTACTCCTTCTCGAAGCCCCGCAGCCCGAAGGTCTCCAGGAGCTTCAGTGCCCGCTTCCTGGCATCGCGTCGGGACACACCCTGGACCTCCAGGCCAAGGATAACGTTGTCCAGCACTGTGCGCCAGGGCATAAGCAAGTCCTTCTGCTGCATGTAACCCACGAGCCCGAGGCGGCGGCGTGCAACCAAAGCGCCGTCGAGCTCCACGGAGCCAGCATCGGGCTCCTCCAGGCCAGCTATGGTGTTGAGCAGGGTGCTCTTGCCACAGCCACTGGGACCGATGATGCTCACGAGCTCCCCGCTGGCAGCGTAGAAGTCCACCCCTTCCAGCACAGGGACTCGTCTCCCATCCATACCGAAGGACTTGTATATACCCCTGAGGCGTATCTTGATAGCCGACGTTTCCATAACTCTAAAATACTGAAGGCCGCCATGCAGGTATGGCGGCCTCATGCACCTCAAGGGGAAATATAAACGGACGCCAATTCCCTACGCTGGCATTACCCAGATCAGGTTCGCAAGGGTCGGCGGCATTTGAAGGCCGCCCTCTCAGCCTGGCTAAACCAAGCTCCCCTACGGGCCTAGGTGTGTCTAGTTGTCTGTGGGTAATTATAGGTTTCAGGTATTGGGGATGTCAATAGAGAGTTTGCCCTGGGGGCACAGCTCCAGCAGGCAGCAGCCCTGGCAGAGGGGCTCTTTCTTGCAGGTCTCTTTGGCGTGTCTATCCAGGAGAGCGTGGTACTCGTTGTACAGGGATACGTCCTCTGGCAGGTTCCGATGAAAGAGGCCCTGGTGAGCCTGGTAGCTTTCCCTATCTGGCGCCAGCCCCAGACGCTTGAGGATACGGCGGGTGTAGGCATCCACCACAAAGGAGGGTTTTGTGGCTGCGTACAGGAGTATATCATCGGCGGTCTCATCCCCGATGCCATGAATGGAAAGCAACTCCTCTCGTAGCTCCAGGGTATCTCTGGACAGGAGCGCCTCCAGATCGCCGTCGTAGTTGTCCCACAGATGGTTGATGAAGACCTTTACCTTTCTGGCCTTGGCGTTGAAGTAGCCCGATGGCTTCAGCATGACGGCCAGTTCGCCCTCGGGGATGTCCCTCAGAGCCCGGGTTGATAACAGGTCGGCGACCTTGAGGTTAGCTAGGGCTTTTCCCACGTTGCCCCAGGCGGCGGCCTGAGTCAGGACCGCACCGAGAACGACCTCCAGAGGGCTATCTGCAGGCCACCAGTGTTGTGGCCCATAACGCTCATAAAGGCGATGGTAGATTTCCATAAGCCTGGCACCTACGTCACCTTCGGCAGCATTCGGAGACCTGGTGATCATTTCCCCTACAGCCTTACCGGAAGCTGGCCCGCCAGCACTATCTCCCGTGTGGTGACATGGCAACCGTAGGCATAGGCTTCGACACCATCCCTTACTGCCTGGCGGAGGGCTACGCCAAACTGGGGATCGGCCTCGTCGTTGGGTGCGAAAGCCTGGGCGTCTTCTCGCTGGACTACGAAGACCACGGCGGCGCGGTGCCCGACCCTGGCGGCCTTTGACAGGCTGCCCATGTGCTTCCTGCCCCGGCCGGTAGGGGCGTCGGGGAAAAGACCTATGCCATCTACCACCAGGGTAACCGATTTGGTCTCCAGGTAGCACGTACCCTCCGGCCCTCCCAGCGCCATGTCCAGGCGGCTTTCGCCATAGGTAGCCTCTCTGAAGAAAACGTCGTATCTCCCAAACTGGGGCAACCTCTGCTCCTTCAGGGCCTCATAGACCAGGAGACTGGGCAGGCGGGCGTCGGCAGAGGCCAGAGTGTAGCCCAGGTCCACCAGGGCAAGGTCGAAGGCGGTCTTTCTGCTCCCACCTCCAACGGCGGGCTTGAGGAGCACACGGCGACCCTCTACCAGCAGCTCCCGCATCCGCCCTGAGTTGGCGACGTGGATATAGCTCTCTCCTCCCCCCATATCAACCAGGGCCCCAAAGCGGTTCAGCCGCCGGATGAAGCGGGCCTCCACCAGGCTATCGAAACGCACCTCTCCTCGATACCCCCTCAATAGTTCGTCCTGGTCAATAGTAGCAAGCCTTGGGGGTTGTGGCAACAGGCAGGAATGAGTAGTAGATAGTAAAAAGCATTGCCGGAAGATATAATAGGCATGACAGTTGAACTCCTGAGGCTTTTGTGCTACCCTTCGGGCTGAATCTGCTGGGCTTGCCCTGACCCAGAGCAAAACTGAGGTGAAACTATGAGCCTGAGTCCGGATGCCCTTACCTCCAAGCGTGTGGAAGTGGAAGGGACTGTTGATGATGCCATTGAGTACTGTTATCAACGGAGATGGACCGACGGCCTGCCAGTAATACCTCCCACCGAGGAGAAAGTGCTGGAGTTCCTGAGCTTTGCTGGCCGTCACCCTTCGGACGTGATCGGCGTGGAGCCCGTGAGGGGCAGGGTGATAACGGCGGAGAAGGTAGCCATCAATGCGGTGATGGCCGGATGCCGTCCGGAGTATATGCCCGTCATCATCGCCGCCGTTGAGTGCATGGTGCAGCCGGAGTTCAACCTCCACGGCAGCTCCGCCAGCACAGGTGGCTCAGCGCCCTTGCTGGTCATCAACGGGCCCATCAGGCACAAGTTAGGGTTTGCCAGCGGGCACAACATCTTCGGCCCAGGGCCTGACCGCAGGGCCAACGCTACTGTGGGAAGGGCCATACGCCTGCTGCTCATTAACGTGCTGGAGAACCACCCGGGGGTGCTGGACCGCTCTACCCTGGGACATCCGGGCAAGTATAGCTACTGCATCGCCGAGGACGAAGAGAATAGCCCCTGGGAGCCACTGCACGTGGAGCGTGGCTTCCCCAGAGAGGCCAGCACGGTGACCGTCTTCGCTTCCCTCGGCCCCTGGCAGATTGACCTAGTAGGGGCAGGCACCCCTGAGATGGTGCTCTCGGCCGTCGCCGATACCATGCTGGCCACCGGCCGTGGACACGGCGAGATACTGCTTGTAATGTCCCAGGAGCACGGAGGCTTCATGAAGGAGGCGCGCTGGAGCAAGAAGCGGGTGCGGGACTTCCTGTTCCAGAAAGCCCGCAGGACCGCCGAAGAGTGGGCTGCTATCTACAAGTCCGAGCGGCCCGCACCGGGCACTGAGAAAGAGATGATACCGGCGGGCCGTGCGCCTGAGTCGGTGGTATTGCTGGCCGGTGGCGGATCGGGAGGCCCCTGGTCGGCCCTCATACCCCGCTGGGGCAAGGGCGTCGGCTCACGCTCGATAACCAGAGAGATTGACACCAGCCGTATATCTTAGAGGGTATCTGAGAGGAAACACTTACCCTCAGCCTTGACAGATATGGGAAACTGGTCTAAATTGTAATAAAGATAGCAGTAGTTGCAATTTGTGGGGCTTGCATGGCCAGGCGTGATGACATTCTTGAGATGGTGAAGGCCCAGGGGTTGCGCCTTACGCCCCAAAGGCTGATTATCCTCTCTGCCATAGCTGAAGGCGAGGGCCACATGAACGTGGACGAGGTCTACCGCCGGGCCAGGCAGGCATACCCTTATATGGACATAGCCACCGTTTACCGCACCTTGCACCTCTTTAAGAAGCTTCGCCTGGTCACAGAGGTGGGGATGGGTGACAGGCTGCACTACGAGCTGACGTATCCCAACGCTCCCCATCATCACATGGTGTGTCAGGTCTGCGGCATGGCTTTTAACCTCAGCCCCAGCTACCTCGATGAGTTCCGAACAAGGCTTGTCAAGGAGTTTGGCTTCGAGCCCGATCTGGACCATTTCGCCGTGACGGGCACGTGTTCAGGATGTCGGTCCCCTGAAACGGAGCAGAGCCAAAAGGTTTGAACCAGCTTTCCTTCGTCGAAAGTGTGCGAAGGGGTGGGGTAAGGAAAGGGTGGAGCGACACATCAGGGTGAAAGTCCAGCCAAAGGCGTCGAGCAATCAGATTGTCGGTTTCAAAGGGGATGTGCTTCAGGTCAGGGTGACGGCCCCACCAGAACGCGGAAAAGCCAACGACGCCCTGGTGGAGCTACTTGCCACAACTCTCAGAGTAGCCAGAAGCAAGATTAGAATCCTCAGAGGGCACTCCTCCCGCGATAAATTGATAGCCGTAGACGACCTTTCCCAGGACGACCTTCACCGCCTGCTGAGGGGTGAGTAAACGATATGAATCTTAGCTGGGTTATTCCAGGCAAGCTCGCAGGTTCTATGGGCCCCATCCACAAGGATGACTTGCTCTATCTGAAAGAGCACGGAGTAGGGGCCATAGTGAGGCTTGAGAAACAGACCATCTCCGGCGAGGGGGTTGGCCTGGCTGACATGGCCGAGTTTGTGCCCGATACCTATCCCCCCACCAGAGGGCAGATGGACCGCATCATAGCCTTCATCCATGAGCGGATCGAGAGGGATGTACCGGTAGCCGTTTCCTGTCGGGCCGGCCTGGGCAGGACAGGTACAGTGCTGGCCTGCTATCTGGTCAGTACGGGCTACAGCGCCAGAGATGCGCTGGAGCAAGTGCGGAGCCTGCGGCCTGGCTCCGTAGAGAGCCCCTTTCAGCAAGACTTTGTGTACACCTACGAAGAGAGGCTGAGAAAGGCTACGTAGGAGCGAGGTATGCCTCGCCCCTACAAAAGGGGGTATGACGATGGAGGTCGTCCTGCGAGTAGCCGGTTGCGCTCCGGCTGACCAGACGGCGGAGTTTCTGAGCCGCGTGGAGGAGGCCGGGTTCGCTGGCGTGGGCATACCCGACACTCAGCTCATCATGCGGGACGTATACGTGACCCTGGCGCTGGCGGCGCAGCGGACCTCTCATCTGACCCTGTACACAGCGGTGACTAACCCGGTCACCCGGCACGTCTCCGTGCTGGCGTCGCTGGTGCAGACAGTGGAGGAACTGGCTCCTGGCCGGGTCCGGATAATAGTGGGCAGCGGCTACAGCGCAGTGAGGACCATTGGGCAGAAAGCCGCCCCTCTGCGTCAGATGCGCGAGACCGTCCTCACCCTCCAACGCCTCCTCTCCGGCGAAAGGGTCTCGCTGGATGGCTTCGAGGCCCACCTTCCTTACGCCTCGGGACGCCCGATACCCATCCTCATCGCCGCTACTGGGCCCCGGACTATCGAGCTGGCCGGAGAGGTGGCGGACGGCGCTCTCCTTTCTGTGGGGGTCCACCCTGCGATGATGGATAGCGCCTGGCGCAGGCTTGAAGCGGGGGCCCTGAAGGCAGGCAGAGACCCACACTCCCTGGAGGTCATCTACGTAAGCCGCGTCTACGTGGCGAAGGATGTAGAAACGGCCCGAGCCATGGCACGCCCAATATGCGCCCAGTGGGCCATCGAGCCATACCGCGCCCAGTGGCTGAGGGAGGCAGGGCTGGAGATACCCGACATAGAGTTGCCTCCGGAGCTAAAGCGCCTTTATCCCGACATCCCCCACGCCGAAAACTGGGAGGAAGCCCGCCGCCTGACCTCCTTCCTTTCGGATAAAATGGTGGCCGAGATATGCGACGTTATAGGGCTTTTCGGCACCCCTGAATACTTCGCCCGCAAGCTTGCAGAGCTGGAGAGGCATGGGTTGCGGCGGCTGTTCCTCCAGACTACGGAGTCCTACGCCTTCCCGGAGGGGACCCTCCAGGCTTTTCGGGATGAGATATTCCCACAGCTGAGGGCACAGGACTCTGCCAGCCTGTAACAAATGCTGGAGACGGCGGTCACTGGCTAGTCGCTTCCAATTTTGAATCCCGTATCTGGAAAACAGGCTTGGCAGGCATCCAAATCGTATCTGGCCGAGAAAAGCTGCAAAGATAGAGGTGTTTATTTCGAGGTAAAAACGCGCTACAATCAGGGTAGAGTACAATTCCTGTATTGGGAATAGACTACCACAGCAAGGATGGAAGGCATGGCACACCCAGTTAACGTCAACTTCTCTGACAGTGCCTACCAAGCACTTGAGGAACTCGCCCGACGCAAGGGCAAGACGATAGGTGAGGTACTTCGGGATGCAATTGCCCTTGAGAAATGGTTCGCTGACGTTCGTCAGCAGGGTGGGAGCATCCTAGTCGAGCAGAATGGTAAGGTCCGCGAGGTCCTCCCATTCGTCTAGAGAGAGGATAAAGACATCGCTAATTGGGAGAAGAGCGACAGGAAGGCAGGGTAGAGCTAATGGAGGTCCCCGAGATGCCTACAGAAGGCCCCCCCGAGGCTGCGCGGCCTATCCTGCGGCTAGAAT
>CAYWGG010000076.1:0-10802 GCA_964457285.1 uncultured Dehalococcoidia bacterium | reverse complement strand
CGTGTCCCAGAACTTCGCCAGTTCTTCAATCGAATCTGTATGAGGAATCTTTGGCCTCTTGTCCGTCATCGCACTACGTAGTCAGCATCCGATACAGCGTGGGCAGGCGGCTGGGGAGGGCCCAAATGTTGTCCAGCACCTCGTAGCTCAGGTCGCCGCACATGGTCTTCAGGTAGTCGTGCCCGGCCTTGTCCACGGTGAGGCAGAAGGGGATGATGGCCTTTCGCTTGGCCTCCACCAGGGCCATGTGGGTGTCGTGGACGGCGTACTCCTTCTCCACGCCCTCCCGGCTGTAGCCCCTGTCCTGGGGCCTGCCATCGCTTATGAGGAAGAGGAGCTTGGTCTTGGCGTCCTGGGAGTCCAGCTTGGAGGTGGCGTGCCGGATGGCCGGGCCCATACGGGTGGCGTGCATGGGCGTAATCTTGTCTATACGCCGCTTTGTCCTGTCCTGGAAGGTCTCACCTATATCCTTGATTACGTAGAACTCCACGTTCTCCCTGCCGTATCCGGAGAAGCCGTAGATACCGTAGGTGTCGCCGATGGTCTCAAGGGCCTGCATCAGAAGGGCCACGCTCTCCTTTTCTAGGTCTATGATGCGCTTGTAATGGCGGCGCACCAGGCCCTCCCTGCGAGTCCTGAGCCACATCATATACTCCACCGGGTCGTCAGGTGCGTCGCGGTCGTCCATGGTGGGGCGGCCCTCGTCTATGGCCTCGGCGGTAGAGGCGCTCATATCCAGAAGGAACACTACCGCCACATCGCGCTCTATCTTATTCCTGCGCCACCATACCTTCTCAGACGGGGTGATGCCAACACGCCGGTCTATGGTGGCCTCTATAACCGCATCCAGGTCCAGGTCCTCTCCATCTATGACCCTCTTGACCTTGCGGAAGTTCTCCGGGATAACCATCTCGAACTGTCGCCGTATATCGTTGGAGAGGCCGGCGTAGTTGCGGAGGGTATCGTTGAAGAAATGGATGTCCCCCTCATCTACGCCCTTCTCCCGGACGATGCACCACTTGGGCTTGTAGTCGGCAGCGCGGAAGTCCCACTCGTCGTAGACGTAAGACCTGGGCTCCCGGGCCTCCAGGGAGCCTCCCTGCTCATCCTCGTGTACCATCGGGCCGTAGCCCTGGCCCGGCTGTGAAGAGGGCGGAGGGACTCCCGCCTCTTTCATGATGTTCTGGACAAACAGGCCCATAGCGTTTTGCAGCCTGCTCGATTCTGCGTCCAGCTCCAGCTCGGCGCTCTCCTTCAAAAGCTGCTCCAGCATCTCCTTGGTGATAGGCTCGGAGTCGCCCTGCTGGGAGCGGTCCATGCGTAGCCTGTTGAGGAGCTGTACCAACTCTGGCTTGAAGTCGCCTCGGTACTCTACCTCCTGGGGCGACTCATAAGACTCCTCTCCCTCCTGGCCCTCACTGGGGCGCTGGTCTCCACCCTGGAGATTCTGGAGTAGCTCCTGTAGCTCCTCATCAGAGAACTCCTCCTGGTCATCAAAGTCCTGGGGCTGGAAGTCCTGGGGAGACTGCTGCTCGTTGGGCAGGCGAGATAGAATCTGGTAGGCCCTTATGGTAGCCTCGGCGGTATCTTCTACCTCGGCCCTGACGTTGAGAAGCCGCTTGAAGATTTTAGCCAGCACACGGGCCGTGACCTTGTGTTCCTTGGGCACAGGCAAGCCCCTGAACTGCCCCAGGCTGAGATGAATCAAGAGCTCAATCATAGCCTGGCGGAGGGGAAGCTCCTCTATGAGAGGCCGCTCAGTCAGCGCCTTCGCCTGGACCCGCCTGTAGTGAGAGCCTATGCCTGGATACTCGGCCTTCACCCGATAGTCCAGCCTGCCGTCCTCCAGCACGGTAAACAGGTCCAGCGACAGCCGCCGGTCGTCGAAAAGGTGGAAGAAACGGCCCATGTCCGTCAGATAGCCTCTCTCGGCGCTGGAGCTATCGGCCTCTCCGTCGAGCTTCTCTTGCAGTCTAGCCGCCGCCCCTTCGGCTTCCCCTTCGCTCCGCTCAGGGCTTCGGCTTTGGGCCAGCCTGGCCGCCGCATCCTCTTCCATGCGAGGCCTCAAGTCCTTGAACAGGGTCGCTGGCTTGTCGAACACGAACTGGAAGCTGCCGAACTCCAGGTGGGCCACCTGGTGAGTGGAGACCACTTTGAACCAGCCGAAATTCTCCCCCTTGCTAGGGTAGCGGTCTGCCACAGGTTGCAAGTAGACCTTGGTGCCCTCTGTGGAAGCCTGGGACTCATCCACCCAGCCAATGCCTTTGTGCACCAGCTCCTTGCTATCCAGGATTTCAACGGGGGAGCCTGAGAGGGCTCGACAGTACAGGCGCAGTATACCCTTCACCCGGTCCAGCTCCAGGCTGGAGGAGAGGGTCTCAAGAAGCTGCTCCGACGTATTGGACTCTACCTTGAAGTAGGCCAGGCCTCCGTCGGGGTTTTCCTTCAACAGCTGCATCCCTTGCTGGAACCATATATCTAGCTGGCTGAGGGTCACACGGCCAAGGACTGAGTTGAGGCTTTTGAGGAAGGCCGGCACAGCCTGGGGCGAAGTGGCGAGGAGGGTATCACACATATCAAGGATAAACTTCTGAGAGGTGGGATTTACCCGATTAAGGGACTGGGAGCCCTCAAGAAGAAAGGAGGCGACCTCCCGATGTCCGGCCTTAGCCAGGCGCTCAGCCAGCCGAAGGAAGCGGCTACGCTGGCTTTCCTCAATGGTAGGCAGGGCTCGGCCAGATACATCCAGGCAGCTCTTCACCTCCCGCCAGCTATTGTCGGTGAGGACTCGAGCCATAGAGAGAAAGGCTTCCCTCTCCTTTCCCATATGGGGTAGCACGTCATGGCCCAGGACCAGACATTCGGTAGCCACGTCGTAGGACTTATAGGACAGGGCCTCGATGAGCGCCGTGAATACCTCCAGGTCCCAGAAAGGCATGTTTCGGATGAGGTGAGGGCTTACCTCGAAGAATTTGGCAGCCAGGGTGCTGGACTTCCAGGTGCCTTTATGGAGGCTGCGCCCCAGGCCAGCCCAGCGGGGTATGTACTGGGCCCTGAGGCTGGGGACTACCTCTGGACTCGCCTTGAAGTAGGATACTGCTAGCGTTGGAGAGTCCTGGGACAGATAGGTCCCACAACGCGCCCACTGCATGAAAGAGGGGAAGGGGAGGGCCCTGGTCACTTCCGGACCTACCCTGAAATACTCCACCGCCGCCTCCCATGAGCGGACTGTCTGGTTGGCGATGGTAAGCCCTTCCTTGGCCCACAGGGTAAGCTCGTCCTCATTAAAGGTGGAGCTTACCTTTTCTCTGGCCCGGTGAAACTCTTCCAGGACTGATGGTGGCAGCTTCCCCAAGTCTCTCTCGATCTCAGTTCGCCCTGATGGCTCAGGGTGTCCGGATGCCATACTCAATTTACTGCCCCTCCTGTCTTCCTACCGTCAATATCGGACATGGTCTTCTTCACTCTGAGCATCGGGACTGGGCTCTCAGCCAGTACGCTGCTTCGGGTGGAAAAGCGCCAATGTGTCGGGGAGCAATTCCAGGAGCTGTGTTACTATCTGTGCGGTCGCTCCGAAGATTAAATGTTCCCCGTACGCGTAACAGTAAGCCTTAGAAACCTTCCCATCAACCCACCGCACCTCTTCCCTGCGATTTGCCGGGTCCAGGAGCCCCGACATGGGCACCTCTAGCACTTCGGCGATCTCGATGGCGCTGGACTTGAAGGGATACTCATGGGGTATGGTCCCCACAAAGACCCGCACCCCGAAGCGGCTTCGTGTAGCCACGTCATCCAGCTGGCCCAGTATCGTTACGTCCTCGGGCTTTACGCCCATCTCTTCATAAGTCTCCCGCAGCGCAGTATCCAGGAAGTCTCTGTCCTCCGGGTCTTTAGCGCCACCTGGAAAGGAGATCTCTCCTTTGTGGTGCTCTACCTCATCGGTCCTTTTGTTGAGGAGGATACAGTGCTCTCCATCCTTGGGATACAGGAGGATAAGGACTGCGGCTGGCATTAGGGACTGGTCATGGATGGACTTCTTTTTATAGGTCGAGAGAATACGCCTTACCGCTTCTATAGCATCGTCCACTTTTTTACCCATTTGTTTGTTTGTTTGTTTCAATCCTCACCCACCGTTAAGGACTTCGCCCTGAGGGCCTGCGCTGAGCTTGCCTGAGGAACTCAAAGCCTGAAGGGTGGGTGCTATGGCAGTAGATGCAAGACACACCCCGTCTTTACTCGAAGATAGAGGAAACTACCTCTGCCACGCTCCTCTGGACCTCCTGGTCATCGGTGAGGGCCCACACTACCGACACCTGGCAGGCCCTTCTGGGAGCGATCCCCTGGGAGATGAGCTTCCCTGCATAGATGAGCAGGCGGGTGCTTGCGCCCTCCTGGAGGCCGTGCTCTCTAAGGTTGCGTACCTTCTCCCCCAGCTTGGCAAGGGACATAGCCGTCTCAGGGGTGCATCCGCTCTCTTTCTCGACTATCTCTGCCTCTATATCCCTGGGTGGAGGGCCAAACTCCAGGGCGATGAACCTCTGGCGGGTGCTGTGTTTGAGGTCTTTGAGGGCGCTTTGATAGCCGGGGTTGTAGGATATGACCAGCAAGAACCGGGGATGGGCTTCCACTACCTCACCCTTCTTGTCCACGGGCAGAATGCGCCGGTGGTCTGTGAGGGGGTGGATGAGGACCGTAGTGTCCTTTCTCGCCTCTACTATCTCATCCAGGTAGCAGATACCTCCTGCTTTGACGGCTTTGGTTACGGGGCCATCCATCCACTTGGTGCCGTCTATTTCCAGGAGATACCGGCCGACCAGGTCACTGGCGGTCAGGTCCTCGTGGCAGGCGATGGTGACCAGTGGCAGGCGGTTGCCATCCTGCTCGGCTTTGCCCCGCCTCTTCACTACGGTGAGAGGACGCCCCAACCTCCAGGCCATATACTCGATGAAGCGGGTCTTGCCGCAGCCGGTGGGGCCCTTTAGCAGTACGGGTAACTGCTGAGCATAAGCCGCTTCAAAAAGCTCGATCTCGTCTCCCACAAAGCGATAGTAGGGCTCTTCCCTGATGACATAGTCCTCTATGGCGTACTCTTTGTACAGAGTTCTGGTTCCGCTAACCATACCTATTTGACCTTTCCTTTCACTCTATTGCTCCACAGAGATTCCACTTCCTCTCGAAGCTTATCTATACTCCCCGAGTTGTTCACCAGGACATGGGCACGCCTGGCTCTCTCCTCGAGGGGAAGCTGAGAGCGGATCCGGCTCTTGATCTCCTCTTCGGAGAGATTGTTCCGAGAGCGGAGCCTCTCCACCACCACCTCCTCAGGGGAGTAAGTGACCCATATCTCGTCAACCAGGGAATCCCAGCCAGCCTCTATTAGCAGGGCAGCCTCAACCACTACCACCTCTATGCCCCGCTTCTGAAGCTCCTTAATATCCTGGCGGATGCTCTCGGCCATTCTGGGATGCATGATGGCGTTGAGCCTCGCTCGGGCATCGGGGTTGCTGAAGACGATGGCCCCCAGACGTTTCCGGTCTATCTCGCCCGTGGACTGGAGTATCCCTTCCCCAAAGGCGGCCACTACCTCCCGCCATATAGGGGAATGGGGCCTGTAGGCCTCATGCCCCACGCGGTCAGCATCTATTACCGTGGCTCCTAGCTCTCGCAGAACACGGGAGACTTCGCTCTTCCCCGTGCCAATGCCTCCCGTTAGACCAATAGCCAGCATCCTTATACCTTGCGTAGTCAAGCCTTCGGGCTGAGTCCACTAGGCTAAAGACTCCCAACATTCTACCAACCCTTTTGAAGCAGTGCAACCCCCAATTTGAATACCTAGAGAGCCCAAGGGCATTCCATCGGCCCCCGGGAGCTGGAAGGGGTTCGTTTCCTTTGGGGGCAGGCATTCAAGCCAGCGTTATCTTTATCTCGCCGTAACGTTGTCTGTAAGCCTCCTTCAGCGCCTGAAACTTCTCCTGGTAAGCTGGGTTTTTAATGGGTTGGGTAGTCATGATGACGGCATCTTCACGGTTATCCGTGTAGTAGCCCTTTCGTATGCCGACCTTCTGGAAGCCATACTTCTGGTATAAAGATTGGGCCACGTAGTTCGAGACACGGGCCTCCAGACTTACCACTGTGGCCCCTCGGCTCATAGCTAGCTCGATGGAGCCCATAAGCAGAAGCTCCCCTATACCCTTGCCCCGCGACGCTTCTTCCACAGCAATGGCAGTGATGTGGGCCTCTCCTGCCATAAACCAGAGCCCGACAAAGCCCAAGATAGCATAATCAAGCCCTTCTCGCCGGGGAGATTCAACACGCGGCGGCTTTGTGAAAGGGAAACGCCTTTTGACTGAGCCCGCTAAACGTCTAAGGAAGGGCCCGTCGGAAAGGCTTGCTGCTTCCGTCAGAACGTGTCCCTCCATCGGATAGGCGCCATCCTGCCTCAAGGGTGGCTTCGGCTCCCACGCTATCAGATATTTTGCCAGGCGATTCTCCAGCTCGCGCTTGAGGGATGTCGGCGGCCATAGTGTAGGGAAAGCCTGCCTATCTATCTCTTCCACACGGCTGACGTCGTCAAGCATCAAGGCCCGAATCTGTACGTTCATGGCCCATTTCTCTCAAACTTGAAGCCAATCTCATTTTACCACAAGGGTCACGATTGTAACATAATCTGGACAGCACCCTCATCGGAACGCAGGCATCACTTCCTGGGCCAGCATTTCTATGGCAACCAGTATCTCCTCGGTGTTGCCCGTATTGGGAGCTATGACCATCTCCTCCACGCCCAGCCTTTCAAAGGCCTGGGCATTCTGTAAAATCTCTTCTGGGTCTGTGCCCAATGAGTACCTGTTTGCCGATGTACTCCTGGCGGAGCGGGGGACTCCCATGTCGAGTCTGATGGAGACGGGTATCTCAGACACATCCCTGCGGGCAGCCCTGGCCTGCTCCTGGAGGTAGCGGATTCCCTGGCTCAGCTCCTCGGGCGGAAGGGTAGAAGGGTGCCAGCCGTTTCCCACCCGTGCAGCCCGGCGAATGGCACCTCGGCTGACGCCTCCAACCAGTAGTGGAATGTGGGGCTTTTGCAGCGGCTTGGGAGAGAACTTCATGCCGGAGAAGCTGTAGTATCTTCCCTGATAGCTGGGGTCCTCATGGGTCCAAAGCTCCTTCATGATGGCGATGGCCTCGTTGGTTATAGGGCCCCTCCTGGCAAAGGGGCTGCCCATAGCCTCTAGCTCCTGCTCTATTACCCCAACGCCAATGCCCAGCATAAGCCTGCCGCCAGACATCACATCCAGGGTCGCCGCCGTTTTGGCCAGCCTTATGGGATTGTGATAGGGAAGGACCAGGACGGAAGTGCCTAGCCTCACCCTTTTGGTTATTGCTGCCACATAGCTAAGGATGGTCAGAGGCTCGTAATAGGGCCTGCTCCCTATCCGGTCGAAAACGTAGCTCACGTTAAAGATGTGCTCGCTTGCCCACAGGGAGTCAAATCCCAGCTCCTCAGCTCTGATAGCCATCTGGAAAATGGACTGTACGTCCTCCACACCCCAGTTGTTAGGCAGACAGATACCGACCCTCATTGCGCTCTCCTCCTGCGAAGCGTTTTGTACACCAAAAGCCTAAGAGCATTTTAGCTGTACGGGCCTCTGGTATCAATGAGGGCCGTAAGAAGAAGGGATATACGCCTCACTGTGCTCCTGGCCTGCTTGGTATGCTAGAATTCTAGCAGCACTCTCTGGCTGAGTGGCTGACAGTCTGGCTGGTGAAGTGAGGTGGCAAGTACACGGTGCCTATGGTTAGCGGCGTGCTGGATAGGGATAGTATACTTGAGCTGATAAGGTCCTCCGAGCCACTGATCGAGGAGTACCTGGACCTGGAGTCGCAGCTACAGCCCAATGGCTTTGACCTGACGCTGAGGGAGGTGCTTCAGCTCACCTCTGAGGGAGCGATGGGGACCGGTACTGGCCCATCGGCCCTTTCCCAGTCCAGGGCGCTACCCTTCGACCCCGACGGCTACCTTGACCTGCCTATGGGGGCTTATATAATAACGCTTAACGAGATAGTGAACCTGCCCCGCCACATCATGGCCTTGGCAAGGCCACGCTCCAGCCTTCTCCGCAGCGGCGTAGCCATCCACACCGCGGTTTGGGATGCAGGCTACCGTGGGCGCTCCCAGGCCCTTCTGGCGGTCTATAATCCCTTTGGATACCGTCTGGCGAGAGATGCCCGCCTGTTGCAAATGGTATTCATGTGTCTGGCAAGGCCCGTAGAGGAGGGCTACCGAGGAAGGTTCCTGGGCGAGAATATATGATTAGAGGTGATACCCATGAGTGAGCGCTTCTCAGATGTGCTGCGGGCCGAGGCGGACCCTATATGGCAGAAGATTTTCGGTAATCCCTTTCTGAGAGAGCTTCAGCAGGGAATCCTGCCGGTGGAGAAGTTTCGTTACTACCTGGCGCAGGACTATCTATATCTGGAGGGTTTTGCCAGGGCGGTAGCTCTGGCCCTGGCAAAAGCCCCCGACTCCCGAAACCTGGAGCTTCTATCCCGCCGGGTCATCACCCCAGTGGAGCGACCCCTGCATCAGAGGCTCTTGTCCCTGGTGGGCCTATCTATAGAGGACATAGAGAAGCGGGGCCATACTCCCACCAACCTGGCCTATATCAACCACATGATAAAAGCGGCGTCCCTGGGTGGGTTGGGCCAGACGGCGGCGGCCCTGCTCCCTTGCCCCTGGAGCTACCACGAGATAGGAAGCCTGCTGGAGCCGGCGGAGCACCCGGTATATAGCCTGTGGGCCTCGCCCTATATGGAAGGGCTGCTTGAGGAGAGCACCAACGCCTGGCGGGCCTTCCTGGACCAGGAGGCAGCCCAGGCCAGCCCCAGGGAGAAGCAGGCGATGCGCCAGGCTTTCCTCACCAGTAGCCGCTACGAGTATCTCTTCTGGGATATGGCTTACAGGCAGGAAGGTTGGCCCGTCTAGCACCCTTCAGCTATTCGTTGCTTGACACATGCCCTCTGCTGGGCTAGCCTAGTGGTAATCTCATTGATGTAATCCACAGCTCCTCTGGAGTTTTCAGGAGAATAGTATGCCTGATATCAAAGAGCTAAACCTCATCTGCATGTCGGGGCAGGGTTCGGTACAGGCCGGCGAGGTGCTATCCAAGGTGTATGCCAACACGGGCAAGTTCGTGTCGGTCAATGTGTATCCGGGCACTCGCGCCAGGAGCGCCCCGGTAATCAACTACGTGAAGGTTTCCGACGCTCCTGGGCTGGCGAGCTGCGCCAACTACCACCCTTCGGAAGTCATCATCTTCCAGGAGGAGTTGCTCAACACGGCCAGGCACAACAGCCACGAGCTGGTCGCCGATGCCATCGGCCGCATGAAAGAGGGGACCTTCCTGATTAACTCTCCCAAGGCCCCAGAAGAGATAGAGCTGCCCTTCGCCTTCGGAGGTGTGGTAGCCACAGTGGATGCCACGGAGATCTGCGAGCGGTTGTTGGGTCGGAACCCGCCCCCTGTGGGCCTCTGCCTGCTGGGGGCTTACGCCCGAATAACGGAGAGCCTGGATATGACAGAGCTTCGCAGGGAGATCCGGGAGGTCTTCCCTGGAAGGGTGGGCGACGCCAACGCCCGCGCCGCCTTTGAGGCCTACGAGAAGGTGCGGGCCATAGGTGGTGTGAAATATGATCCTAACAACAGATCCATCGGCTTCCATCACGCCAGGGTGGAGGACCTGACCCAGCACTACCGCTTCGACCGCTACGACATGCTGCCAGGCTATCGCAGAGGCAGCCCCTTCATATGGCGCGATAAGATACCGGTGTGCGAGGACAACAAGTGCATCTGCCCCAACGTGTGCATCAGCGAGGTGATGTGCCCCGATGGCACCGGCTTCATCGTGAGGGAGGGGCTTCCCCAGCAAGGCTACCGCATTGACGTGGACTTCTGCCGTGGCTGTGGCATATGCGCCGCCGTCTGCGTGGGCTCGGCCATCACTATGGTGGACGAGGACAAAGTGGTGAAGGAGCGGCCCAGCTACGAAGAGATAACCATGGAGCCCCACCTGGCGGAGATTTACGACAAGGGGAGATATACTGTGGGAGGCGATGAGGTCGAAGGCGGCAGCTAGGCGGCCCGGCCAGAAGACCAGGATGGTAAAAACTCAGGAGGTATGTCATGCCACGCTATATGATACAGTTTTCTTACAGCACCGAGTCGGTCTCAAATATGGTCCGAAACCCCCAGGACAGGGCAGCCGCGGCGCGTGCGGCACTGGAACGCCTGGGCGGCAGTTTAGAGGCTTTCTACTTCACCTTCGGTGACTACGATGGTCTGGCGATTGGGGAACTCCCTGACAACGTAAGTGCCGTAGCAGGCTCAATGGCTCTATCCGCCAGCGGAGCATTCAAGGCTGTTAAGACTACCGTCCTTATAACAGCGGAGGAGGCTGCTGAGGCCATGAGAAAGGCAGGCACACTGGGCTACCGGCCGCCGGGCAGGTAGGTTGAATCAACGATCAAGGAGGTGAGATGACCACGCCCACTCCCTCTGTAGAAGAGCGACTGGCGCGCCTTGAAGGGGCCTACGAACAGATCAATCTGAGGCTGGGTAGGCTTGAGGAGGAGGTGCGCGCCCTGCGGGTCGAGGTGAGAGATGGTATCGAATCCTTAAGGGCCGAGATGAAAAGCGATATTGACTCCTTAAGGGCTGACAACAGTTCTTTAAGGGTTGAGATGAGAGACACCACCAACTCCTTAAGGGCCGAGATGAGAGATACTATCAACTCCTTGAGGGCTGAGAT
>CAYWGG010000075.1:0-10914 GCA_964457285.1 uncultured Dehalococcoidia bacterium | reverse complement strand
CCCCAGTTCCTTGGCCACGGCCACCACTTCATCGACGTCAGGTACTGCGTACATGAGTCTCCTCTCCTCTAACCGGATATTTCCCAGAGGAATCCAGTGCCTTCTTAAAGGCGCCATACTGGGATAGCTTAGACTATATGACCATGGGCTGATGCTGTCAATTGCCATCTGAAGTGCTCAATTTCACCTCGCAAATTCATTCAACCACTCCGAACCACCGGCACCACTGCACTCAATCGTGGTTCGGCTTCAAATTTGCCCGTGGTGTCAGATATGGTTCACGGTTGAATGGGTGCTACCCCATTCCTAACAGCCTCCCATAATTAAAAGGCCCTCACGTGTTGAGGGCCTCATCTTGTGCCACTGGCCCCCGCTTCCAGAGGCCGGGAGGAACATCGTAGTAAATTGGAGATGTGTCGGCCATTCAGAAGACACCGAAAAGTTCGGATTTTGGCAGCTTGGATGTATCTGTGGCTCCCCGCATGGGGGGAAAACCGAACTTTTTTGACAATCACAATTGTAGCATCTCTCCGATGTCCCAGTAAACAGAGGGCCCAGCTAGCTTACCAGCTTATGGGAAGCCAGTCAGGCTCAGCATATTGTTGACGTGGGTCGAACATAAAACCTAAAATCGGCTTCAAATCGCCCCGAAATCCCCAGAACTCTTCACTACGCAGCGAGTCGGTTTTCGCATCCCTCCGGTGCTTGCTTGACTCATTATACCCTGCTTTGGCTCAAAAGGGATTCCAGGGAGATACTTAGGCGTCCCTTCGCTCTGCTCAAGCTCTTTTTGGCTAAGGCTTCCGGGTTGCCCTTATGCCCAGCTACCACGTACACTTCGTCCCATTCTACCTCCCCTTCCAGGTGCACTTCTGGTTTCTTCTCCAAGATGTCCTGGCACAGTTGGGAGGTCATCTGATGCACCTCATCCTTATCCAACTCCAACTCTTGGGCAATCTGCGCATTGGACAGCTTAAGCCCCATGAAATACAGGCATAGAAACCAGACCTTCAAAGGCTGGCGGTGCCCGGCGAAAATAGTGCCGGTCAAGTCGTCAAAGGGCTTACGGCAGTTCTGGCATTGGTATCTTTGGCGCTGGGGTTGGGTAGCATCTCGACCTTGTTTGGTGATACCCTGAGATTTGCATTGGGGGCAGGTTACACCATTGGGCCAGCGCATTTCACCGACAGTGTGATAGCATTCAGCATCATCTATGAGGTCCTGGATATTGATCATAGGCCATCCATCCAGTCACAATAGGGGTGATAGAGTTGCCGGGTGTCTCAAATTAGCCAGCCCGTTTTCTTCTGGTGACCCGTGGCCCGACAACCTTGAGACCGCTGCCGGAAGAAGATATAATTCGTCCCGATGAAGGTGAATGACCTGGGCGAGTTTGGTGTTATCAAGCTCCTTACGGAGATGGTAACCAGAGGAAGAAGCGGGCCGGATAATGCCTCCCGCTATAATTTCAAATTGCTCGTGGATGTGGGAGATGACACTGCGGCCTGGCGGTGCGGCCAGGGTATTGAGCTTTATACCACCGACACAGCGGTGGAGGGGGTGCATTTCACCAGGGCCACTACCCCCTGGCATGACCTGGGCTGGAAGATCATGGCCGCCAACGTTAGCGACATCGCCGCTATGGGCGGGCTGCCCCTCTACGCTCTGATAACCTTGGGCCTGCCGCCAGACACGGAGATGGAAGACCTGGAATCCCTCTATCAGGGCATGCTAAGACTGGGCAACAAGCATGGAGTGGCTATTGTGGGGGGGGACATGGTCCGCTCGCCCGTGGTGTTTGTGACGGTGAGCCTCACTGGTGTCTGCGAGGGCGACCCCATGCTGCGTTCCGCAGCCAAACTCGGCGACCTGGTAGCTGTTACAGGATACCTGGGCTCCTCGGCTGGAGGCCTGGAGATTATGCTGAAGGAGCTTCCAGTCTTCTCGGCCGAGGCATCTGAGTACCTGAAGGAGGCCCACAGACGGCCAGAGCCGTGTATCGGCCAGGGGCGAGTCCTGTTCAGATACGGGGTGCGGACGGCTATGGACATAAGCGACGGCCTGGTAGATGACCTCTCCAAGCTATGCCAGGCCAGCGGAGTAGCCGCATGGCTGGATGCTTCCAGAATACCGGTCCATCCTATGCTGAAGGAGGTCTTCCCGCAGGAGTATACCAATATGGCCCTGGGTGGTGGCGAGGACTATCAGCTTGTCTTCACAGCGACGGAGGAGCTGATGCAACGTGTGTTGCCCATGCTACCATCCCCCGCTGCCGTCATCGGCGAAATCACGTCAGGAGAGTCTGGTAGGGTCACGGTGGTTGACTCACAGACGGGCGAGAGACTAAGCACTGCTCACGCTGGCTGGGACCATTTCAAGCCCACCTCAAGCGAGGCTGGGAGGTAGATGTTTTCCCTCTTGCATCTGTTAAGCCGTAGCCCCGAGGAAACCCAGGAGATCGGACGCCTCCTGGGTCAAGGGGCTGAGGCTGGCGATGTTTTTC
Organism: uncultured Dehalococcoidia bacterium; assembly: GCA_964457285.1. Taxonomy (GTDB): domain Bacteria; phylum Chloroflexota; class Dehalococcoidia; order Lucifugimonadales; family JAGWBF01; genus CAYWGG01. The sequence continues at coordinate 8,411 of CAYWGG010000075.1, read as the reverse complement.
TTCTCACCGGCGCTCTAGGCGCAGGCAAGACATGCCTTACTCAGGGCATCGCCTGGGGCCTGGGGGTGACAGGGTATGCCAGGAGTCCCACCTTTGTAATCGCTACTCGCTACAAAGGCCGACTCACCCTTCATCACATAGACCTGTTCAGAATCCAGGACTCTCAGGAGGCATGGGACCTGGGGCTGGACGAGTATCTGTCCAGCGAGGGCGTGTGTGTGGTGGAATGGGCCGATAGAGTACCCGAGGTATTCCCCCAGGAGAGTTTGTGGATAACACTGGAGTACGGAGCTGAAGAAACCGAGCGCCTGATCACCATAAAGGTGGCAGGAGAAATGCATGGACGTCTGTTGAAGGGTTTGGAGCAGGCCCTTGAAACACAGAAAGGTGGAAAGACCTCACCCTCATCTTCAATTCGGAGAGAGGAATAAGAGGTGAGGGGACAAGGAAAATGCTGCTGGCTATTGATACCTCCACCAGATATGCGGGCGTTGCCCTCTGGCATGACAACCGGGTTATCATCGCCCTCTCCTGGCACTCTACGCGCAACCACACAGCAGAGCTCATGCCCGCCATCGAATACCTGCTAGGCCAGGCTAAGGCTGGCCCAGCAGCGCTGGAAGGCATCGCCGTGGCCCTGGGCCCTGGAGGTTTCAGCGCTTTAAGGGTCGGTATCAGCGCCGCTAAGGGGCTAGCCTTACCTATGGACATACCCCTTGTGGGCGTGAGCACCCTGGAGATGGAGGCATACCCTTACGCCGACACTGGCCTTCCCATCTGCTCCCTCCTGGAGGTGGGTAGGGGCGAAGTGGCTACCGCCGTTTTCCAGAAGGCAAGCGGCCTCTGGAAAAGGCTGGCAGAGGAGCGAGTCTGCACACCCGAAGAGCTGGTGGAGTCCATTTCAAAACGTACCCTCCTCTGTGGGGAGGGCGTTCACCATCGCAGCGATTACTTGAAGGAGGCTCTGGGGAGGAAAGGAGTGGTCATGGGCTTCCACTCTCCGGCCTCTCGCCTGTGGGCTCTGGCTATCCTGGCTGGAGAGCGGCTAAAAAGGGGTGATGTAGATAGCGTGGCAGCCCTCCAGCCCCTCTACCTTCGCAGGCCCAGCATAGGCCCTGCCAAAACGCCCCAGCGCGTGAGGCAATAGTAGGGTGAAAGGATTTTCATTGTGAAGGGTACAGACATGGAACGTACGCTGATACTTATAAAGCCAGACGCAATACAGAGAGGACTGGTGGGAGCAGTGATTTCCAGGCTGGAGTCTCGGGGGCTGAAGATCGTGGCTATGAAGATGCTCCAGATGGACGATAATCTGGCCTCCCGCCACTACGAGGCCCATGTGGGGAAGGGATTCTTCAAAGGACTGGTGGAGTTCATTACTTCCAGCCCTCTTATCGCCATGGTCTTACAGGGGCAAAACGCCGTGGAGATAACGAGAAACACTATGGGCGTCACCAACCCTCTTAACGCTACGCCTGGGACCATAAGAGGGGACCTGGCGATAGACATCGGACGCAACCTCATCCACGGTTCAGACTCCCAGGACACGGCGCAGAGGGAGATCAGCCTTTTCTTCTCGCCGCAGGAGATCGTGGACTATCCCAGGGATGTGGACCCCTGGATCACGGAAAGGCCGAAGGCGGAGTAGAGAGTGGATGAGGGGAGGCTAAAGAAACGCCGAAGGTGGGGAGGGGTGAGGGCAGAAGGGAGGCTACAGAATCCTGACCACCTGGGCAGCCCCTGACCACAGCTGGTCCAGGCGGTAATAGGCGCGCTCTTCAGTACCGAACAGGTGGATTATGACATCGCTATAGTCGAGGAGAATCCAGCCCGCCTGGGCGGTGCCTTCGCTATGGTGGAGCGAGACCCCTGAATCCTTCAAGGCTTTGACTATATCCTCCCGGAGGGCCTCCAGTTGACGGCGGCTCTCTGCGCTCATAATCACGAAGTAGTCGGCGAAGTCCGTTAGCTGTCGTATATCCAGCATGATAATATCTTCGGCTTGCTTCTCTGAAGCCACCTCTATTGCTATACGTGCGACTTCGCCAGGGTTCAGGTCGTCTTCCCTCCAGGGTCCCTTACCTGGATTATAGCCAATCTGCAGGTCAGGGTCAACGCCATCACACAGGAGGGGGTGTGCGTCAAAGTTTGATACTGCTGGCAAATTCCCTGGCCGGTTACGGCTCATAGGGGGTGCTAAACTCTTTTGGTCAACCAAGAGTTGTAGTAAGGCACGGCGGAAAGCCCGCGCTGGGGAGTGGAAGAAAATGTCGTTAGATCCGCAAGCCATTGGACCTGTACCTGAAGATACGGCTCGCGTCGCCCGTACGGCCTTTCCTCGTGGCAATGTCTACATGCACATGCGCGACGAGTTAGGCACCTTCTACACCGATGAGACCTTTGCCCCCCTGTTTCCCCGCAATATCCGCTTTGCCAGGTCAGACTGCCTGGCGTGTCCTAGCCGGGCACAGTGCACCACCTCCCGTGGGGGGCCACGGAATATCACTGTGCGCCCCCAGGCCCAACATCTGGTATTGCAGGCGGCCCGGCAGCGCCAGAGGACGGCAGAGTTCAAGGCCCAGTACGACGCCCGGGCTGGGGTGGAAGGGACGCTCGGCCAAGGGCTGAGGGTGAGCGACCTGCGGCGGGCACGGTACATCGGCTTAGCCAAGACTCGGCTGCAGCACATACTCACGGCTGCCGCGCTAAACTTACGGCGTATTGGGGCCTGGCTTGGGGAGGTCCCACAGGCCAAGACACGGACAGTGCCGTTCGTGGCGTTGCTAGAGGGTAGTCCATGAAGGCATCCTGTCGCTATGAATTCGCCAGCAGTATCAAACTTTGACGCACACCCCTGGAACAAGCAGGCTGAGCTTCTGTGTTGCCTCACCTCCAGAGACGACTTATACTACCATCAGCATTGCGATGTGCAACGGCGAGGTGGAGTATGGCTGAGGTAGAGATAGGCACGGTGATGGACTTCTTTGCTCGTCCGGTGGTGGCTGGCATCGAGCTTACCCAGGTCCTCAAGGTGGGAGACCGCATCCACATCAAAGGTCGTACCACCGACCTGGAGATTATAGTGGAGTCCATGCAGGTAGACAACAAGGCAGTAGTCGAAGCCACGGCAGGTCAGGAGGTAGGGATTAAGGTCAGCGATAGAGTAAGGCGCGGCGACAAAGTCTACAAGGTAGTGGGCTAGGCATTTCGGTTGTCACCTCTTCGCTACGCTCACAGCGCCATAAGGGTATATGCAGGCGGCTTGTCCGATAGTCCCTACCTCTCTAGCACCCTTGTCGCCAGCCCTATTTTTTTGAAGAGCTGGGCCATCTCGATGGCCCCCACTGCGGCGTTGTAGCCCAGGTTCCCAGACTTCCCACCGGCCCGGTTGACAGCCTGGTCCATGGTCTCTGTGGTGAGCACGCCGAACATGATGGGCACGCCTGTGTCCAGGGCAGCCCTGCCGATGCCGCTCTGGGCCTGTCCAGCCACCATGTCGTAGTGGGTCGTCTCCCCACGTATGACAGCCCCCAGGCATACTATCGCATCGTACTGGTGGGTCTGGGCCAGGGCTTTGGCAGTTACGGGTAGCTCAAAGGATCCCGGCACCCAGGCCACGAGAGTGTCTTCTTCACGGACACCGTGACTTGCAAGGGCACCCCGCGCCCCATCGAGAAGCCTCTGGGTGATGAAATCGTTGAAGCGGGCCACCACAATGGCTATACGCAAGCCCTCTCCCTGAAGCTCTCCCTTAAGCTCTCTCACCAAGATTACTTTTCCTCCTTTACCCCCACCTCGAGTACCTTTTCCACGAACTGCGCCTCTGGGACGGCCCCTACAAACTGCACCTGAGGTAAGACTCCAGCAAGCTGTGACCTGGTGCTGCTAATTACCGTCTTGGGGACGCCCCTTACAGCATACGTCTGGGCAAGGGAGGGGAACTCCTCTACCTCAACGACGTCGGCGGTGATGAGGGGATTTTCGATAGCTATGGCGTGGGCCAGCCTGGCCACACTAGGACAGTACCCTCAAGAGGGTGTGACAAACACCTGGATGTGCACCGGCTGGTTTACCTTGCGCAGCTTCTTCCTTGTATCCATAGTGAGGGGGCTTACGCCACGGGACAGAGTCCTAATATCCTCCAGAAGGGTAGCGAACTCATAGCCCATAGGTATGCCATAGTACTTCAGCCTGGCGTTGTCATCATCGCCCATGACGATGGCGGGTATTCGCTCCACCCCGTACTTCGCCACCTCCTCGTTCTGGCTGTAAAAGCTATAGACCTCCAGGTGTAGCTTAGGTGAGAGGGCGGTGAGTTCCTCCATAAGCTGCTGAGTTTGTGGGCAGTATTGACACTCTCTGCCAGGGACCGAGAGAAGGAGAGACCCCTGGGTAAAAAGCCTTATAGTCACATCGTTCTTAAGCTCTTTGCGGAACTCCCTCTTCAGTTCGTCCTGGTCACGATCAGGTATGATAGCCATTATATCTCCTCTCTGGTAGAAGGTAAGGGGCTGGTGGAGGGGCCAGGGAATGACCCCAGGCCCCCTCTGCCCCACATCTAACCATTATTGAACATAGTTTACAACGGATTGGCCCTCTTATCTACCCCCTTTTGGTGCATCCTCCCTCCCTAACCCTCCTTTATCAAAGGAGGGTCGGGGGGATTTTCAGTTCCCCGTTCGAGAGCCCGCTGGATATGAAAGAGGCGCTGCAACAGGGTGAAGGCGGATACTGCTGCTATGACTATCAGGATAATCTCCAGGGGGCGCAAGCCAAGGACGAGGCCGAGGGCCAGGAGGGCTACCCGCTCGGGCCGAGTCATCAGGCCGGTCCTGGTGGCGATGCCCAGGCTTTCTCCCCTGGCCCGAAGATAGCTCACCGTCTGAGAGGTCACCAGGGCCAGGATGAGGACCACTATAAAGAAAAGCAGCCTTCCCTCGCTCAGGTCGGCGCGCAGGCCATAGATAGCCATGCCCAGGAGGAGGGCTGCTTCCCCCAGCCGGTCCATGAGAGAGTCCAGCAGTGCCCCGAACCTGGTGACCCTGTCTGTAAGCCGGGCCAGGGAGCCATCCATGAGGTCCAGGATGCTGCCAACCAGGAAAACCACTCCCCCTGCCATCAGGAAGCCCGCACCCACCAGGGCAGCGGCGGCCAGGGAGATGGAAAAGCCCAACATGGTCACAGCATTCGGGCTGAATCCCAGGGCCAGGAGGAGCTTGGCCCCAGGCACCTCCAGGTAACGCAGAACTATGGCCCTAAACTGCTCTCTTCCTGGAAAGACCATTGGTGGTTTCCATAACATCTGTATAGTAGTCCATGACCTGACGGGCCACCTTCTCCCAACGGTACTGCTCCACCGTCTGCCTTCCTCTCTCTCCCATTTGAGAGCGCAGCTCCGGGTTACGTATCAGGAGGGCGATGGCATCGGCGAGGGCGACGCTGTCTTTGGGGGGGACAAGGAGCCCCTGCTCGCCGTGACTTAACACCGCCGAGTAGCCTTCGATGCGAGAGGCCACTACAGGCTTTCCCAGGGCCATAGCTTCAAGGAGGACTATGCCGAAGCTCTCCCTGCCTGTGGCCGGGGCACAGCATATATGGGCGCTCCTGTAGTAACGGGGTAGCTCACGGTACGGTACTCGGCCCACGAAGGCCACATCCTGAAGGTTACGCTCGCTCAGGACGCGATAGCAGTCCTTGTCCAGGCTGCCCGGCCCTACCACCACCAGCCGGATGTCCTTGAAGTCCCACTTGAGCGTACCATAGGCCTCAAGGAGATACCGAAGGCCCTTACGCTTCTCCATTCGGCCCACGAAGAGAATATTCAGCTTGCCGTCGTCAAGCTCCGGTATAGGCGGCCTATCTGCCGAGAAGTGGTCCACATCTATGCCGTTGGGGATGATCTTATAGTCCCCCTCGAAGTACCGGCTCACGTACTGCTCGGCTGCTGGGGATACGGCGATGCGGCCATTTAGCCTGTTGAACCAGTATTTCTTGAGGATGTGGTGAGACCAGCCGTAGTTCCTGAACTTGCCATAGACAGCGTGAAAGGTCCCCACGTTGGGGGAGTTGGAGCATCGCAGGACCAGGAGGGGAAGTACTGGCATCAGCGGCTCATGGAGGTGGACTATGTCGAAGCGCTCTTTGTTCAGGAGGTCCCTTATCTTGTGATGGAGCCAGATGGAGAGGGAGAGCCTGGCGACGGAGCCTCCCGCGGGTACAGGCACGGACCTTCCCAGGGGTACAAAGTTGTATTCTTCTGGCATTCCTCTTGATGAAGAATGGGGGGCCAGGACCTTCACCTGATGGCCCGTACTGGTGAACTGGTGAGCAAGCTGGGAGATATGTACAGTCACCCCACCGGGCCAGGTGAAGTCGTAGGGTGAGACCAGAGCTATTTTCATAGGTTAAGTCTCGTATGGCTGGGAGCTGATAGCTGAGTATCAGGCTTCCCTACCCTCGATAAAGGCTTCTACCATCTGGTGTGCCACGTCGTCGGTGTACTGGACAGGGGGCGATTTCATGAAATACGCAGAAGGGCCTACCATAGCACCGCTCATACCCCTATCCATAGCCAGCTTGCAGCACCGAACGGCGTCGACCACCACCCCTGCCGAGTTAGGGCTGTCCCATACCTCAAGTTTCACCTCGAGGTTGATGGGCGCTCCACCGAAAATCTGACCTTCCATCCTTATGTAGCACCACTTGCGGTCATCCAGCCACGGGACGTAGTCGCTGGGGCCTATGTGGATGTTCCTCTCACCGAGATCGTAGCCTAGCTGGGAAGTGACTGAGTTGGTCTTGGAGATTTTCTTGGACATCAGCCGCTCCCTCTCCAGCATGTTCAGGAAGTCGGTGTTGCCGCCGAAGTTCAACTGGTAGGTGCGGTCCACCTTCACACCCCTGTCCTCGAACAGGCGGGTGAGGACGCGGTGGGTGATGGTAGCTCCTACCTGGGACTTAATATCGTCGCCGATAATGGGCAGGCCCTTGTCCTTGAAACGCCTCTGCCAGTAAGCCTCCCTGGCAATGAATACAGGGATACAGTTCACAAAGCCACACCCGGCAGAGAGGACCTGTTCCACGTACCATTTGGTGGCCATCTCACTACCTACAGGGAGGTAGTTCACCACCACGTCGCACTGGCGTTCCTTCAGTATACCTACTATGTCGGAGGTAGCGCCTGGGGCCTTTTTGACCAGATGAGACACGTATTTGCCGATGCTATCGTGGGTCATACCCCGGTCGACGGTCACCCCAACGTGTGGGACATCGGCGAACTTGAGGGTGTTGTTGGGGGGAGTAAAGATTGCCTCCGAGAGGTCTTTGCCCACCTTGTTTACATCTATGTCGAAGGCGGCTACGAAATCTACATCTCCGATCCCATATCCACCAACGTCGGGGTGCATGATGCCGGGTATATCGCCATCTTTAGGAGCATCCTGGTACTTGTACACCCCCTGGACCAGGGAGGAAGCACAGTTCCCAACCCCGATGATGGCGGTTCTTATCTTGCCCACGCTTTGTCTCCTTTCCAGACGCTTTCTCCTCTGTGCCTAAGCGGAGAAGCGGCTGAATTGTAGCAGGTTTAGTGGGCCAAGACAAGGGTTAGGCAGCGTCAGAAAATCGAATCATTACACCCTAATCCGTGAGTAGCCAAAGCTGGGTGAAGGGAGTAGGCTATCACCCAGGAGGTGCAGCATGAGCCGACGGCGTAGCCTTCTGGGTGTCGAGTACGTGGGCGGGCTTAAAGAGGAGAGTACAGCCTTTGCTGGGGTGGGGTTGCTGGTGGAACTGTACCGGCAGGCTGGAGTCGGCGCGGCAGCGGAGAAGGCGTTGCCCCACAAGCAGTCTGCCAAAGGCTTGCAGCAAGGGCAGATGGTGGAGTCCTTGGTGCTACTGAGCGCCCTGGGGGGAGAATGCCTGGAGGATATGGAGCGGTTAAGGCAGGATGCTGGGCTGGCAGTACTGCTAGGGTATACCCCACCGGCTCCAGAGACCGCCCGGCAATGGCTGGACCGCTTCCATAGGGAAGGCGGGCACGGTGGAGCATACCCATCACATTCTCACCAACGAATTGGCGGCTAGGGTGTATCCCAGGGCCAAACATGGGGCCAATGGGGCCTGGCTCAGGCTCCAGGTGCTGACCCACAACCTGCTTGAACTGCTGAAAGCGGTGGCCCTGCCAGAGGAATATGCTAATGCTTACCCCAAGGAGCTGTGCTTTGGGGTGTTCACCCATATTGGTCAGGTAGTACACCAGGGGAGGCAGCTACTGATGCGTATCCGAGATGGCATCCTTGAGGCCCTGGTGAAGCCAGGGTGGCAGGGGGTGCTGGCAGTGATCTGGGACAGCAGTTAAGCCAGGCTCCGCCGGTAGCGGAGCAGGAACACTGCGCCTGTGGGCCAGTGGC
>CAYWGG010000074.1:0-11144 GCA_964457285.1 uncultured Dehalococcoidia bacterium | reverse complement strand
ACACGCGTAAGATCGTCGGCAGCGTCAGATGTGTATAAGAGACAGTGGTTATGCCTTCCCTGTGGCCCTGGGCGCGAAGGTTGCCCAGCCTGACAAAGCCGTTGTCGCCGTCTCAGGGGATGGAGGTTTCCTTTTCAACTCCCAGGAGTTGGCTACTGCCGTGCAGTATGGTATCAATGTGGTAGCCATCGTCTTCAACGACAACGCCTACGGCAACGTTCTGCGGGACCAGATAACCCGGTTCAACGGCCGCACTGTCGGGGCCGAACTACACAATCCAGACTTCGTCAAGCTGGCCGAGGCCTACGGTGCCAGAGGTGTGCGGGCCGAGGGTGCTGAGCGCCTGGAGTTATCTTTGCGGGAAGCGCTGGCTACCAACGCCCCGACCTTGATCGAAGTCCCAGTGGGGATGCTGCCGTCGCCCTTCGAGTAAGACACGGTTGATGCATGACCAGCTCACGGGGGGGCGATACGATAAGCGATGCACTCGACAATCTCAATGGCTAAAGGCTTCTGGGCCAGGCCGGTAGTGCCGATAACGGCGCGGCAGGGGGGATTGGGGACGAATTCCTGATAGACTTTGTTCAGCAGGGGCCAGTTGTCCATGTTGGTCAAGAAGATGACCAGGCTGACCATCCGGCTGAAGCTGGAACCGGCAGCTTTCAGGGTGGTCTGCAGGTGGCGAAAGGCGGCGCGGTACTGGTCCACCTCGGTTTCGCCCACCGTCACGCCATCGAACCCGGATGCGGTAGTGCCCCGGCAGATGATCCTGACCGCGCGCACCTTGAGCAAGCGCACCATGTCCTCCTCGAAGTAGTCACAGTAGAGGCCGGTACGGTACGACACCATGTCGGTTGACTGTCTACGGCCATCGGCGATAATCAGCTCCAGAAGCCGGTCCCGCTCAGCAAAAGGCAGCGCCTGAGCCTCCGTCAGACCCATAACGTCCAGATCGGCCAGAGTGTAGCTCAAAACGCTATCTCCGTTCCCACGCCCTTCTTTTGAGCGAGGTCATAGGCCAGCTTAGCGGCGGCCATATCTGCAACGCCAGTGCCCATGAGTTTGGCGTAGATATTCTCTTCCTGGCTTTGTCGGCCCACAGCCAGGCCTGACACTATATGGCGTAGCTCCACAAGCTGGCTCCACTGGATAAGGCCCCTGTCCACCGCACTGGCTAGCTCCCCGGCTTCAATGGGGGCCTGGTCCAGAGAGTCCACAACGATCCTGGAGGCGCGACGTATAGAGGCGTCGTCCACCTCTCGGGCGCGCCAGGTAGTCGGGCCAGCGCTCACCAGCAGTGCGCCCGGCGCGAGCCAGTTTCCATCCAACACCGGCTCCATGGCGTTGGTAATGCATACCACCACGTCACTGTCCTCCACGGCTTCTCTATTGCTCTCCGCCGCGACCACCTCTATACCCAGGCTTCGTGTCGCATCCTGCGCGAACCGCTTGCGCCTTTCCGGGGTTCTGCTATAGGCTTTGATCACGCTCAACTGACGCACCCTGGATATTGCCTCAAGCTGAGTGAGGGCCTGGTAGCCGGTGCCAATGATGCCTACTGTCCCTGCGTTTTCCCTTGCCAGGTGCCTGGTAGCTACTCCGGTAGTGGCGCCAGTCCTCAGTTGCCCCAGACGGTTGGCCTGAAGGAAAGCCAGAAGCTCACCTGTGGCGGTGTCGTAGAGAGTAATGTGAAAAGAGTATTTGCCCGCGATGACGGTATAAGTCTTGACGCCAAAGACGCCTTGTGTCGTTCCTCCCTCTCTCTGCCCCACCCCTGTCGCACACTCTCGATTATAGTACAGGCCGCCACCCATAACCGATAGCAAGCCACTGCTGGCTATGATCTTTCTCCGACCCAGGCTGTACGCCTTGCCATGACCATAGTGATGTTGCATATCTTCGATGGCTTCCAGCATATCGCCCATGCTGACGGTCTGCCTGATGTCCTCATCCCGCAAAAAAAGCGCCACTTTCGTGCACCCTCCATCAGAAAGGTTCTTGAAATGACCTCTAGCTCAATGCCTTGATCCGTTGAGCTAGACTTTTGACCCTGACGTGATCTATCGGGTTGCGGATGACGCCATTCACCTTCAGGCTGGTCCCAACGATGGCGCCATCGGCAAAGGCCAGGAATGCCTCAGCATTACTCTCGTCTACTCCGCTGCCTACTAGCACCGGCACGTCGGGCACCGCACTCTTTACCTTTGTCACATCTGTAAGGTCGGCTGGAGTGCCCGTGGCCGGGCCGGTCACGATGAGGGCGTCAGCAAGCCCCCGGTGGACTGTTTCCCTGGCGACGTGGGCGATGTCTGTGCTTCCCAGAGGGGTCGCGTGCTTCACCAGCACATCGGCGAAGATTTTGACTTTTTCTTCAGCTTCCAGGGCGCGGCGGTAACGGAGGGTCTCGTGGGCCTTCCCCTGGATAAGCCCTTCATCGGCCACCATCACCCCGTAGTGCACATTGGCGCGGATGAAACGGGCCCCAGTGACCACGGCGACGGCGAGGGCAGAATAGGGGTCGTTTCGCAGCATGTTGATACCCACCGGGAGACTCACCACTTCCCTCACGGCCCGCACAGCCAGGGTCATGGCCGCCACGGTGTGGGGACCTACAGGCCCCGTGGTGAATGGCGCATCACCGAAGTTCTCTACGATAATACCGTCGGCACCCCCCTGTGCCAGAGCCAGGGCCTCTGCCTGGGCCCGCACCAGCACCGCTTTCATATCCCCCTGCCATCTGGGCGACCCAGGCAACGGCAGCAGATGCACCACCCCGATAAGGGCCTTGCTACCACCAAAGAGCGCTTTCAACATACCACCTTCTTATTATATGGAACAATCCTGTTTCGTGATATCTGACCGGTCTTTGACCCAGGCAGCACTTTTCGGTGCATTTCTGATGCTCTCCATGATTTCCCCCATGGTGTTGATCGCCTCAATGGCCTCTATACGGCCTACTTCCTGTCCGCGATGTGCTCCTCTTTCTCGAATCTCCTTAGCTCGAAGCCACCTCTGCCACAGTTGGGGGTCACCGTCATGCAAGTCAAGGTTCAGAACTTGCTTCAAGGCATGGCCTAGCTTCCGGTTGATAAGGGAGTGTTGTAGTGCGTCTTCAAGCGTTTGCACCTTCCTACTTTCCACATCTAATACGCGGCATGCCTCTTCCAGTGAGGTGCCCGGAGCGGAGAAGTATCCGAGCAAAACTTCATCGACGAACACCTCCAGGGCAGTCCGGGCATCTATGACGGCTAGCCGGTATTCTGAACGGTCCAAGCGGTCTTTGGCATCCTGGAATAGCGCAATTGCCACCGGGATAGGCCTGGTCGAGTTGAGCAAAGAACGGAGCCTTTCCATTGCTTGGTCATCAAATCCTCTAGGCCCAAGGCTCATCCCGTGTCCAAAGGCACCATAGTAGGTGCCACCTAGGGGCTCACCGTTTTGGTACCACTGAATGTCGGCTCTGAAAATCTCTTCCCGGGAGACGCGCCTAATATGGAATTGGTCAGTCACATGTCGGTAAACCTCTATGAGCCGATTAACAGCGCCGAATGCTTCCTGGAACGCAACATCCCCAAAGCCAGAAATGATGCGTTCTATGGTCAAGGTGACACTGACAACGCCCTCTTGGGCCTCCAACTCTCCTGCTTCTGCCTGCCGACGAAGCTCCTTTTCAATGAGTGCCTTTCCAGGCAGCTCAACTGCGGCCCTGGAATATCGCAGTCGACCGTGCCTATCTCGAATGAGTTCAGTGGTGGCCTGATCGATGCCCAGCCTGGGGTCAAGGTGGGTCTGGGTGATCCGTTCAAGGTGTACTGAAGCGGTCCAGCCTTCACGGGCGACCTGATAGAGCCCGTCATCAAGGTATAGGCAAAAAGGCAGATCGAATGTTACCTTTACCGTCAAGCCGGCGATGTCTTGTCGCTCTATGTCGTAGTTTTCATCCGACATGTCACTACTTAATATCAAAACAGTCTTTGGAACATTAAACGAGTTCGGAGGTCAACACAATAAGTCCATACTGGGCAAAGTGCTGGTCAAAAGTAAAAGAGAAGCGGATGTGGACCCGCTCCATTACAGCAAAGCTTATGGCATCTGCCAATGAGAAATCTTTGTCGGTGTACTCCTCGATGATCTCTTGCGCTCGGCGTTCATCAGCGACGGTGGCACGGATGGTAGTATGGCCTATCTCCCGAAGGAAGGTAAGGGCTGCATCACGGCCAAGCCTGGCAAGGAGCAATGCGTGGGGCTCGGCAACGATGTAGTTCGTGGTGAATAGACGCCAGCGCTGGCTTGCCAGTCGGGTTGCGATGGTAACGGCTGTGTTGTGGTTAGCATCCCTTTGGTCTATGAGAGCAAAGTTTGCTGACGTATCCACAAAAGCTCGGTGTGAGCTTAGAGGTAATGGTTGAGTCATGACCCCTTCTGAGCGTAGGCATCAGCCAGATACTTGTGCTTGTTCTGTGAAACATCGGTGGCACCCTCTCCCTGGCCTATTCCCACCAGCTTCAACAAGGAATCAGCAGGAAAGGATTTGGCACGTGTTCTGCTTCTTCTCTCCAGTGCAGGAATTTCCTCCACAGAAATGAAAACCTCTTCACCCTCCTGAAGCTCCAGATGCTCTAATGGTTCAATCTTACCTTTTGAAAATCTTGCCCTGATCTTTCTGGCCATGTGGTCTCCTTTCGTCAGTCTAAAAGACTGCCAGCGGAGTCAGGGGCGAACCTGTGACGCCAGGGAAGCGAAGAGGGGCCAGGGTGAACAAAAACTCCCAGCGAGCCAGCTCCTGGCATCTCTGTGCCAGCTCATCGAAGTTGGCCGAGTCTATCAGCCAAAGGCCCATAGCGACAATGCCCACCTGGTGGACGGGTATATCCAGTGTCTCGTACCCGCTGGGGCTGACGTCCTGAGAGGCATCGGCGGCTATCAGGGCCACGCCTCGCTGGTGCAGCCAGGGCAGGGTAGCGGCGTGGAGGCCTGGCCTTCCTATAGACCTGGGGGACGGCCCTACCCGGTTTCTGCGCTTGTACCAGCCGAAGCGCAGGCACAAGGCGTCGCCCTCATCCACCCGGACTCCCTGAGCTTTCTCCGCCGCCTCCAGGTCCTCCGGGAAAACTGCCTCGCCACCCTCAAGCCACTCCTTGCCACGCACCCTGGCGATGTCAAGCAGCACGCCTCGGGTCACTATGCCGTCCTTAAGGGCTTCGATGGAGTGTTCCGTCGCTCCCCGGTCAGTAGTCACAGCCTCCGCCGGACGCCCGTTGTACATCTTCCCCTCCCAGAATATATGGCTCAGGGCGTCTATGTGGGTGATGGTGATGCCATGGAAGATCATCCCAAAGAAGTCACGGGCTACCTGGCGCGGCCCCCTGCTGGCCCCGGAGGGAGTTACATAGGCCTCTCCACTCTGAAGCATGAAATGAACGGGCGGAGGGTTCTCTACATCTCCCACCATGTCCTTGAGGATGGGTCGTGCGCATCCTACTGTGGTGCCCCGCTGTACCAGGCGGGCTGCCTGGACTCGTTTCTGCGAGGTTATCAGGTTTAGAGTCCCTAGCTGGTCATTCTTGCCCCAGCGTCCCCAGTTGCTCAGCGTAGTGAAATATTGGAGGACTTCGCTCTCGGTAGGGATTCTATTGCTCATTATCGCCTCCTGTCCTCGTTCTGCCACCCGATAGTGCGAGATATAGGCGGAGCGAGTGGTTCTCGTTGTCAAAACTATCGCCGGCCCCCGCCTAAAGGCGAGGGGATATATGCCGCAGCCTTTCGACTTCGCTCAAGACAGGCCTTCAGGCTGCGGTGCATCGAAAAGGCTTTGTTAGAGGCCCCAGGGTGTGGAAGCCCCCACTTCCAGGCGAGGGACCTGAAGTGGCTAGAAGTCTATCAGGTCCTCTTGGGCGTGATGGTCACCTTGCGGTTTTCTCCCATACCAGCGCTCAGAGTGCTCACCCTCGGATGGTTTGAGAGGGCCAGGTGGATAATTCTGCGGTCGGCCGCGGGCATGGGCTCAAGGGAGATGGGTTTGCCGGTGCTCGCCACCTTTTCAGCTACTCTCAACGCCATATCATGAAGGGAGTTATATCGTCGCTCTCGATACCGTTCCACATCGAGCATTACCCTCATAGGACTGTCGTTGTCGAGGTTTCTTCTCACCATCAGGTTGACCAGGTACTGAATGGCACGGAGGGTCTCTCCCCTGCGGCCTATGAGGAGTCCTGAGTCCTCACCCGTTATATCTATTATGGGCCCGCCAGTGTCTGGGTCGTGGGCGCTTCTGAGAGTGGTCAACACCTGGACTCCTGCTCCTGAAAGGATTTTGTTGACCACATCCAGGGCCAGGGAGGCAGCGTTTCCAGAGGAGGAGAGCACCTTGACTCGGACGCGGGCGGGTTCGGAGCCGATGCCCAGGAAACCGGGCTTACCTCGGCTTAAAATTTCTACTTCTACTTCTTCCCGCTTTGCGTCTAGCTCTTTCAGGGCCAGCTCTATGGCTTCTTCGACGGACTTTCCTGTCATTACTCGCTCTTCCATCGCTTTCTATCTCCTTAGGCTCCAACTCCCGGACCGGCTGCGAAGCGGGCTCGGGCGCGGGAGTAGATTTACTGAAAAGTGGGCTCAAGTCGCGGGTGATGAAATACTGAAGGGCTACGCCCACGAGGTTGGAAACTACCCAGTACAGGGAAAGGCCACTGGGGAAAGTGAAGGCGAAAAACGCCAGCATAATGGGCATCATCCAGAGCATCATGGCGTTGGTGGAGGACTGCCTGGGGTCCGCTGCGGGCATCGTCGTCATCTTTTGCTGCAACCATGTGGAGGCTCCCACCAGCACAGGCAGGATGGGTGTAGGGTCCGGGTTAGCCAGGTCCAGCCCGAAGAAGTTGCTGTTCAACGGCACAATAGTGTCCCCTACAGGGTTCCAGGAGTACACCCTTTGAGCTAGACCCACCAGATGGTCAGGAGTGGTACCCAGGGTCTTGAGGAGAGCCTGGTAGAGCCCAATCCATATAGGTAGCTGGATGACCATAGGCCCCAGACATCCCAGGGGATTCACGCCGGCCTCTCGGTAAAGGCGCATCATCTCTTGAGACCTTCTCTGGGGGTCTTTGGCATAGCGTGTCTGCATGTCCTTCATTCGGGGTTGCAGTGCCATCATAGCCCGCATCTGATGCAATTGCTTCAGCGTGAGAGGCAGGGTCACCAGCCGGACTATCACGGTGAAGATGATTATGGATAGGCCGAAGTTGCTGAACAGGAAGCTATACAGCACCACCAGGATGTTCAGCATCGGGTTGACCAGTATGTTATCGAAGAAAAAGGTCACTGTAACCCCTGTACAGGTGAGATACGCCTTGCCCCTACTTGGCAGGTAGTCTCCACACCTCTGCCCACTTCTCCACATCCACCCCTCGCACAGTCTTGTCCTCGGCTCCGACGAACACCATAGTTCCATCGTGGCTTAAAGGCGCCTTCACCCGACTGTCCAACTCCTTGGAGACCTCAAGCTCCTCTCCATCGCTTGCTCTCAAGAGGTGTAGCTTGCCCTTGTCCGTGGCTACCACTACCTTGCCCTCCACTATCACCGGAGTAGAGACGACGGGTGATTTCTCCTCGAAGCGCTCAGCCCAGACGGAAGCGCCTCCTGTATCCAGAGCATATACCGTGCCAGCCATAGATGGGGCAAAGATGTACTTGCCGTCGGAGACGGCGCCGGCCCAGAACCAGTCGTCGCCCTCAAAGGGCTGGGGCCATACCATCTCGCCGCCGGGATTCGATGTACGGGCCTTCAGGGCATATAGCTTCTTGTCGAAGGAGCCTATTATCACCATCGGGCCTTTGGGGCCATCCAGCAACAGAGGTGTGGAGACCACAGCCCCGCCGGTTTTGTACTTCCACAAGAGCCTTTTGCTCAGATTCAACCCCGCCTCCAGAGTGAGGGCGTAGACGTAGTGGTCCATCGAGCCAAAGTAGACTACGCCGTCCCATACCACCGGAGTGGCCCAGATCCGCCCACCGGTAGGGAAGCGCCATGCCATCTTGCTGGTCGTATCACCAGTCGTATCGAAGGCATAGAGGTAGCCGTCGTTGGAGCCCACCAGGACCAGCCCCTCAGCCTCGGCCAGCGCTGCTCCACCAACTATAGCACCCTCGATGTCCTTCTTCCACTCCCCACTCTCCAGGGTATTGCTGCCAGGGCTGCGGTCTTTCCTTAAGGCATAAAGCTTCCCGTTCTTCCCATCAGCATCCCCCCTGTCTCCCACGTATATGTGCTCCTCTCCCACAGCAGGCATACTAAAGACGCCTCCCAACCGCTGGTCTTTCTCTGGAGAGAAACGCCATTTCACCTGCTCCTCAGCTTTCAGCCTGCCATTCTTATTGGCGTACAGCGCCAATATCTCGCCCTGCCTGGTGCCTACGTAGACTGTGCCATCGCTGGCCGCCGTCGCCGACCACCCTGAGCCCCAGGCGATAAGGCTACGCCCAGTGCAACCTGTCAGGACAAGGACGAATACCAGCAGAAGGGGAACCAACAAGCCTGCTATCGCCGAAGGCCTTTTGTGGAGCCCTGGAGGTTGTCTCGGATAAGAGTGGGAAAACCAGGTTATAAAACTAGGGTACAGGGTCGTATCCTTTCCCTCCCCCTAAAAGTCGTATGGGATGGCACCGGGCCAGGCGCTTTAGGGTGAGCCCACTTCCCTTTACTATGCCGTGCGCTTGGATGGCGTGATAGGAGTAGTCTGAACACGTGGGTATATATCGGCATGAAGAGGGAAGGTAAGGAGATAGCGCCCGCTGGTAGATAACTATGCAGGCCAGTACCAGTCCTTTCACTCAGCGGCCTCCCCGAGGGCTGAAGATGGGGCTAATGCCTCTTTCGACTCTCCGTACGCCGCACTTTCTGACCGGCCCCGGTCTATTTTGGGGACGGAGGGGGGACTGGTCGAGCCTGCCAGGAGTCGTGCCTTATTCAGAAGGTCTTCGGTCGCCCGTTTTAGCTGATGATAGTTGGCGTTGGCAGCGTCTCTTCTGGCTATAAAGACGATGTCCCACCCGGTTTTTACCGAGGTGAGGCGTACAGCCTCCCTAAGCCGTCGCTTCACCCTGTTTCTTATCACCGCCCCCCCAAGCCTTTTACCGACCTGGAAACCGAAACGAGGTCTATCCAGATGGTTAGACATGGCTTTCAGCACCAGCAACCGATTAGCCCACCCCTGGCCTTCACGATGGATCAGAAGAAATCGCTTGCTGCCAGTAAGGCGTCGTTCTCTCTGCATTTACACTCGGTTTTTACTATACTGTCAGCTTATGGCGGCCCTTAAACCGGCGGCGCTTCAGTACGTCTCTGCCCCCTCGGGTGCTGATACGAGCACGGAAGCCATGAACCCTCAGGCGACGGCGCTTCTTGGGTTGATAAGTACGCTTTGGCACAATGATGTCCTGATAGATAATGTCCCGGCACATGGATTATAATTCACATTTGAGAGCAGTGTCAATTTAGTGGCACGTATGGGTCTTCACGGTTGAGTCTGAAATTAGTCCCTCACCCGGCCCTTCGCAAGCTCAGGGCCACCCCTCTCCCACTGGTGGGAGAGGGGCCGGGGGTTAGGGCGGCAGGAGGTTTCACACATTATCATGATGAGCCCAGTCTTTTTTAAACTTGACTTTCTTACCCATCTTTGCTAAAGTCTTGCCACTGCTCCTCCAGCAGCGTCTTACGACTACCACAGTCCTTTACCGAGTGAAAAATGAAGTGTTATCTACACATCCCAGGCCAGCCAAAGGGTTGTGATGAGAGGTGATTCGAGGATGGTCGCGCCAATGTTCAAAGAGCTTCGCCGGGCCTACGGGTTTGATGAGGTGGCCATCGTCCCCGGAGAGGTCACTATCAACCCGAATATGACTACCACCGATTTCACCGTAGGTGACCATCTGTTCAGCATCCCGATAATGGCCTCTGCTATGGATGCGGTAGTGTCGCCTACCTTCGCCACTCTGATGCACCAGGCAGGGGGACTGGGCGTCCTCAATCTGGAAGGACTATACACCCGCTACGAGGACCCCTACTCTATCCTGGAGGAGATAACCGCAGCGCCCAAGGAGGAGGCGACGGCCTTGCTTCAGCGGGTCTACAGTGAGCCCATCAAAGAAGACCTCATCGGTAGGTGCGTCAAATCCGTAAAGAAGGGCGGTGCGGTGTGCGCTATATCGGTCACCCCCCAAAACACCAAGCATCTATCGCCTGTGGCAGTCGAGGCCGGGGCTGACGTCGTGGTAGTGCAGTCCACCGTGACCACCGCCAGGCACATGTCCAGAAGCTACCGAGGCCTCATCTTCTCGGAGCTTTGCCATATGCTCAAGGTTCCCGTACTGGTGGGCAACTGTGTAACATACAGTGCGACCCTGGAGTTGATGGAAACTGGCATAGATGGGGTGCTGGTAGGCGTTGGGCCAGGAGCGGCCTGTACTACCCGAGAGGTGGTAGGGATCGGCGTGCCCCAGGTGACGGCTACACTTGATTGCGCCGCCGCCAGGGAGGAGCACTTCCGGCGCACCGGCAGGTATGTGTCTGTCATCACCGATGGCGGCATCAGGACCGGCGGGGACCTGTGCAAGTCCTTCGCCTGCGGTCCTGATGCCGTGATGCTGGGGACTCCCTTCGCCCAGGCCGATGAAGCCCCAGGCAGGGGTTTCAACTGGGGTATGGCCAACCCTCACCCGGAGTTGCCCAGGGGGACCAGGATCAAGGTCGGCACCAAAGGCCCGCTGAAGAACATCCTCTTCGGCCCCACCTCCGTCACCGATGGCACCCAGAATCTGGTGGGCGCCCTGAGAGTGGCTATGGGCATGTGTGGAGCCTACACTATACGCGACCTGCACAAGGCTGAGATGATAATCGCCCCGTCCATCAAGACCGAAGGGAAGATATTCCAGTTCATGCAGTGAAGGGCACACAGGGTCTCTCTGAACAACGCAGGCGGGGCTGCTCTCAATCGGTAACGGTGTCTCTGAGGGCGCGGTTAAACACCCCTACCCTGCCCCTTGTAGTCGTTCTGCCAGCCACAGGTTCACCAGTGTTTCAGGCGAGAGGCCACGCGCCTGGGCCGCAACCTTCGTGTAGACATCCGGGTCAAGGGTTACACGCCGCCTGC
>CAYWGG010000073.1:0-11182 GCA_964457285.1 uncultured Dehalococcoidia bacterium | reverse complement strand
GAGATCCGGGGGAAGCCCCGCCCAATTCGCGGGCCACTCCACATATCTGCATCGGCGCGGAGATATGGGAAGAGAAGCAGGGCTTTCCGCACTGCCACTCGAATGTGGGCGGCATCCTGGGCCAGGTTCTTAGATATCAGAAGCTGTATGTCTCTAAGGTGGGTAACCTGGTACCGGGACCTGTCCTTTGCCCTATTAACGTTGGTATCGACCGATACCTGGAAGACACCCCCGTCTCAGGGCCCGGTGGTGTAGGCCATTATATCCAGAACGGCGGCCCCACCCCTGGCCTTGATCCACGCGTGGGCCTCATCGGAAATCATTACTTTCACGCCTCACCTACTCTGGCCTGACCGTATGGTCGTAGCAAGGCTATTTGCATCGGAGAGTACACAAGCCCTAATCGGAAACCCTGGGGCCCCCACGTCCAATACACAGGCCGTTCCATAGCACTGCGTCAGCTCGGAGGTAGCGGAAGAAAAACAGGAACTTCCTTACGTCTACTTGAAGGTCTCTGGCATACCGGGCCAGGTCCTCGGATACCAGAAGCTGGATGTCCTCCTGGTGGGTGGCCTGGTATTTTGACCTGTCTTTTCTCCTGCCGACATGGGTATCCACCGATACCTCAAAGATGTCCCCCGATCAGGTGGAGCAGGATACCAGGTCTACAACGGCGGCCCCGCCTTTTGCTATGATCCACTCCCTGGCCTCGTCTGTAATCACTACGTTCATATTCCTACCTAAACCTGGTGCTATAGGGACAGATTTGTAGTACTAACCGTCGAGACTTGCTCTCTGGTTGCCAGGGCTCTGCTAAATCGCACCCTTAAGCCTGAGACCTTCGATGTCGTCCCAGGAATAGCCATTCTCCAGGAGAATCTCCTCCGTGTGCTGCCCAAGCTCTGGCGCTCCAGACCTGACTTGCGCCTGTACACCGCCGAATTTAACAGGAAAACCTATCATCTTAATCTTACCGAGTACCTCGTGGTCAATGCCAACGGTATACCCGTTAGCAGTCACTTGAACGTCGTTGACCACATCCTGAATACGATTAACCGGGGCGCTGATCAACCCCTTTTTGCCAAACTCGGATAGCCATTCTTCGCGGGTCCTGGTAGAGATAGCCTGGTCTATAATGGCAATCAATTCCTCACAGTTGTTGGCCCTTGCGCGGGTTGAGTTGAATTTAGGGCTGGTCTCCATCTCCTCTCCCAAGGCCAGTGCTTGACAGAAAGCGTGCCAGCACTCCTGAGGCTGGTTAATGGAAAGCATTATCCATTCCCCATCTGCACAGCGATACCAACCCACCAGGGGATTGAAAACCCTATTGCGTGTTGGCCGCTTGGGCAAGTGACCACTCAGGAGGAAGGTATTGAAAGGGATTGCCAGGAGGTGGACCAGAGCGCCCAGCAGCGATGCCTCAACCTCCTGCCCTTCCCCGGTCCTCTCGCGCCAGAACAGAGCCGAAATGACGCCAAGGGCCAGCATAGTAGCCCCTAGCTGGTCGGCGGCCCCGGGGGTCATGTAAAGGGGGGGACTGTCCTCTTCGCCGATACAATACATCATCCCCGATCTGGCAAAAGCTACATTGTCAAAAGAGCGCTCGTCCCCCGAGGGCCCGCCCTCTCCATACCCGCTGGCTACAGCATAGATTAGCCTGGGATTGTAGCCGGACAAGGTCTGATAGTCCAGGCCCAGCTTCTCACGGACGCTACGGCGATGGTTAGTGATAAACACATCGGCTTGACCTATCAGTCTGTAGAAAACTTCCTTTCCCTCTTCAGTTGATAGATTTAGCGTCATGGAGCGCTTATTTCTGTTAGCGCCCTCAAAGAGCACATTACGGCCACCAGGAAGGCCCAGAGATACCCCCATAATGCTCCGCCAGTTGCGCGCTATATCACCCTTGGGGTCCTCTACTTTAGTCACGTCGGCGCCGAGGTCACCCAGGATATAGCCTGTAGCCGCCCCGTGGTGGGCCTGTGTCCAGTCTATAACTTTAATACCTTCAAGCAGGCCTCTCATACGTCTACTCCAACAGCTCGGCCCGGTGATTACTCTTGCTCCAGGAACTCTCGCACCCAGCTGGTCATGGGCTCTTTGTCGTAGAGGCTGTTCAGAATGAGCTGGTTCCGGAAGGTGTCGCCTCCGAACCAGCGCTCGTACAACACCTGCCTTGTTCCAAAGGCGCTACAAGATACATCCCACGCCAGCCGAAACAGCCTCACCCGCTCCTCGGCAGAGGCTGTGTCTGTCTCAAGGTAGCGACTGATCTCAGGGGCCAAGGGGCCGTTAAGATCGGCCTCGGTGGGCAGGGCCATCAGGCTGCTGGAGCCCAGGAGGTGGAGGATTTCCGCCATCCTGGGGTATGCGCGGATGAACAGGTTTCGGGCTATCATGATGGGGAACTGGGCGGGGCACATGACGCCCCACTGGTCTACCTCGGCATCGGCTTCGGCGGCCCGGAGGCAGGCTTTGATGACCTCCAAATTTTCGATGATCTCAGCTATCATCTGCTGCGTCTGAGGGAGCTGTCCTGAGCCCAGAGCGCCGACCATCAGGTTGGCAAGGCCAAGCATGAACTCGCACTTGACTACCTGCTTGGTCACCACCTGGTGGCCCGAGTGATTGTTCCGGTTGGTGGCGGTGGACCAGTTATTGCATAGCTCCACGTCGCCAAGGAGAAAGACCCGCTCCCAGGGCACTAGCACGTCGTCGAAGAAGACGATGGCGTCCATCTCCTCGAAGCGAGAGCCCAGGGGGTGGTCGAAGTGAGAGCGGCCCATGTCGAAGCTCTCCCGGCAGAGGAACTTCAGCCTGGGGGTGTTGCAGGGGATGGCAAAGGCGAAGGAGTAGCGCCCTTGCGCGTCCTTGGGTAGCTGGTGGTTCCGGGCGGGATAAACGGCTATTTCGTCGGCCAGGGGCCCCAGGGTCGCCAGCACCCGAGGCCCACGGACCACGATCCCAGCGTCCGTTTCCTTCACCACGGCCAGGGCCACATCCGTCCTGTCTTCCAGCGGGGTGGTCAAGGAGGCACGGCTGCGCTGCACGTTGACCAGGGTGTGGGTAAGAACCAGGTCGTGCTCCCGGATGTACTCGTAGTAGCGCTGGATGTTCTCCTTGAACTCCGGCCGGTTCTGGGCGCAGTACTCCCCTGCAGCGGCCATGGAGGTCACGGCCACGTTCATGAAGTCTGGGCTGCGTCCCATCATGCCACACGTGGCCCGCGCCCAATGGGTCATCATGATGCGCCGCTTCTCTAAGTCCTGGGCGGTGCGAGGGACGATAAAGGATAGCCCTACTGGGTCTCCAGTAGTGGGCGAGGCATAGGTCATGTCATCCCGCAGTGCCAGGTCGTGCTGCATATCGTAGAGTTCCGCCAGGGTGCGCACGCCGTTACGCAACGTAGGATGGGTAGTTACGTCCTTCACCCGCTCCCCGCCAATGTACACGTCTGCATCCTGTTCCCGGAGCCCTGCAATGTACTCTGCCCCTGTCCTGGCTGGCATCGTCCTTCCTCCTCTAGTCCGAAGAGTCCCCTCTCTAGCCGTCGGCAAACTCGCAGCGTCAATGGGTCGTAACCAGTGACTGGGTACAGATTACAGTGTGACTTGACGGGATGTCAACAGCCGACCCCTGGCCCACCTATAGGAGCGGTCTAAGTAGCAAGAGAGAGGGCGCCCCGGTGGTTCGAGGCGCCCTCTCTTTTAGCGTGCTATCCCTCTGCCTGATTCGTCTGAGGGTACGTTTCTAAAGCTGGAAAGAGTCCACCAGTTGCTGGACATTTCTCGGCTTGGCCTTTCCGTGCACCTCCTCCACCCTCTGGTCGAAGGATGGGCGGCTGGCATCTCGGTAGATGACGCCGATGGGCAACCCGCCAGTGTGTATTATGTCGTAAGCCGCCCTGCGGTCTGATGGGTCATGGTCCGCAGGTATCTCCCACATAGTGGGCTCGATGCCCTTCTTGGCGTTGCCTTTGATCACGTCGTAGGTGTCATTGTAGGTGGTGCACGGCGACTGTACGTGGACCAGGGCGAAGCCCTGATGGTCCATGCCCTCGCCTATGAGCTTTGCCAGGACTCTTGGCTGGCTGGAGAAGCCTGAGGCGATGAAGGAGACGCCCATAGTGAGGTACATATCCAGAGGGTTCATGGCGTCCTCTATCTTGCCGTATGGCGTGGAGCTGGTGGTCTGTCCGAAATGCGTCGTAGGAGAGCTCTGCCCTTTGGTCAAGCCATAGACACCGTTGTCCATGATAACACAGCAGACGTTCAGGTTACGGGCAGCTTGCGGGCCTATGTGTTCCGCCCCGATGCTGAGGAAGTCCCCATCGCCAGCAACGATGATCACATTCAGTTCCGGGCGGGCCATCTTAACTCCCAGGGCAATGGGAAGGCTCCTGCCGTGGATGCCGTGAAATCCGTAGGGCTGCGGCCCTTCCAGCAGATGCACCAGGTTGCCAGAGCAGCCGATTCCCGCCACTACCACGTTGTTTTCCATAGAGAGACCCGTCCGCTTGCTGCGGTCCGCCACGGCAAACTCCAGCGCCCGGCGTACTCCAAAGTCGCCACAACCAGGACACCACTTGAAATCATACTCGGGATTCTTTGCACTCATGCTTTTACCATCCCCTTCTTGTGGGAATTTGCCATCTCAGTTATATTTTTCACCAGCTCTCTAACTTTGAAGGGCAAGCCGATGTACTGGGTGATAGCTTCCGCGCGGACACCCATAGAGCGCAGAATGCTGGCAAACTGCCCCTGGTAGTTAAGCTCCGGCACTATTACCAGTTCCTTGTGACGTAGCTCTTCCAGCAGCTTGGGGGGCAGTGGGTGAAGCTGCGTGGTGTAATACCACCCGATCCGATATCCCTGGGCTATCAGGGCGTTGTAGGCTTCCTGTGTTGGCCCTTTGGAGCCTCCCCAGGTCATAACCGCTATTGGCTCGGACTGGTTTTCGGCCTCGTACGTCCCGTTCTCCAGGAGCTTCAACTTGCTGAAGCGGCGCTGGGTCATCTGGACGTGGCGGCTGGGCAGGTGTGTGGTGTCTCCCATTGCATCGTGTTCGCTACCGTTAGCGACGTAGGAACCTGGGTGGCCCGGAACGGGGAAGGGAGACATCTCGAAGCCATCATATCGCAGATACCCGTCGCTCCCCTTGTAGACCTTCCGTCCCTCCACCACCACCTTTGACAGGTCTGGCTTAAGAATATTCTGGGACCGCTCTGCCAGGGAGTGCTCACTCAGCAGGATTACCGGCCCTTGATACCGTTCGGCCCAGTTGATGGCGTTAATCATGCCGTAGAAGCATTCCTCAACTGAGCCAGGCGCTATGATGGGTAGTCTCACATCGCCGTGAGCGGGGTGCAAGGCGGCCAGCAGGTCTGACTGTTCTGTTTTTGTTGGGAGTCCTGTGGCGGGCCCGCCCCTCTGTACGTCTACGACCACCGCGGGGATCTCCGCAATCCATCCAAGCCCTAAGCCCTCACTCATCAACGAGAGGCCAGGGCCGGAAGTAGCTGTCATCGCCTTCTTCCCAGAAAAGCTTGCCCCCAGGACGGAATTGATGGCCTCGATCTCCGAGCTAACCTGGTAGGCGAACTTACCGTGGTCCACCAGGTTACGCTCCATAAAGACGAGGATGGGAGTGGCCGGAGAGATGGGATAGCCTACATAGAAATCCAGGCCAGCGGCCATGGCCCCCAGACAAAGCGCCTCGTTACCCTTGATAAGCAGTTGCTCATATGCGGGTTTGGTGGGGCTGCCCAGTTCACCTAGCTGCACCTCGCTGGAGGCGGCATGCTCATGGCCCAGGCCCAGAGCTTTGATGTTCGATGCTATAATGGCGTCGCGCCCCTTGAACCGTTGTCTAACGAACTCCTCGAAGTAGCTGAGGGGCATGTTCACCAGGTGGGCCAGAGCACCTATGATGACCATGTTGGCGGCGCGCGCCTCACCCGCTTGTTTGGCTAGCTCATCGAAGGGCATCCCTATGGCGCGATTATCGGACGGGATGTCGAAGGCAGAATCGTGCAGCACCACCCCACCATCACGAACCTCTTCCTGGTGGGTGTCGTAAGCTTCCCGGTTCAGAGCCACCAACACATCCAGATCATCACCAGGGCTCAGGACGGGTGTGGTCGAGATACGTGTCTGGGTCCAGGTGGGCCCTCCCATGATCTGAGATGGGAAGGTGGCGAAGGTCTGAACGTGATAGCCTACAGAGGCAGCCGCTCGGGCTAGCATCTCGGCGGCGGTGACTACGCCTTGACCACCTTCCCCTGCGAACCGGGCTACGAAGTCTTGCCTCTGCATATGATCCCTCCTACAGGCGATAAAATGCCGGGAATGGTTACCCGGCACTTTCGCATCTCTTTTCGAGGAGCAGATATAGGGCTTGTATGACGCAGTCAGTGTTAGCTGCTCTGCGCCTCAACGTTTCGTCGGCGCTGAGGTCGAGTGGCTTAGATGACACCTTTCCGTGATACCCTTCCCTCTATACAACCTGTTGATCACCAGGGGAACGAAGCTCTTCAGCCCTTCCTTCGACTCCGCTCAGGGCAGGGTTTCTGGCCTCACCTATGACACCTGGTTTGCAACGGCTGCGAGGGTGCCCGGGAGAATGGCTTTTCCACTATAGCATCAGCTCTGAGATTTGTCAACGAAACTTTAAGCCATATTCGTAACCCTCTTGACCGCAGCCCAGAGCCGAAAGTAGAATACTACGCAGCGTACTAGATATTATGAGGTATAGCATCCCTTTGTACACTGTACCCTAAGTCCGGAGGGGCCATGCCAACAGATGGGGAAAGCACCCAACCCCAGGGCTATACGCGACGGGGCTTCTTGGGCAAGTTCTCCCTGGGCCTCGCAGCCATGGCAGGGGTGGGACTCTTGCTCAGAAATTCCCTCTTCTCAGGTGGGGGAGAGGAGCAACATCACGCCAGCGAGTTCCCCGGAGAGGACTCCATCTTCCATCCCAGGAGAGACCCCCGTCTGGATGCCGTCGAGCGGCGCAGGAAGACGTAGGCTCTGGTCAAAGCCCGCTAGCTATCCCTCAGTGACGCTGAGACTCCAGCAGCCTGGAGACTCAAAAGCTATGCCGGTCTTTCTCAAGACCGGCATGTTGGTATCTCAAAGTTCGCCGTCCGCCACCGCTCTTACAGCACATTGCGTCGTTTCAGAACGCCACGACCCTGTCTGCCTGGGCCACCAGGTTAGCGAACTCTGGGGGGGTCATGAATCTGGCGTTTTTACCGACCAAGTCCTGGTCGGTTACCCCGCGGGCGCGGCCTCAGCCCCCTCAGACATGAATAGGTGTCCCGTTGCTTATAGTGGTAGCCATGATCTCGCTCAGCGCCGGGAACCCCACCGGGGTGAGGGACCGCGCAAGCCCTTCCTTCACCAGGTATGTACCATCTACGAGGAGAGCTATTACGGGATCGTGTCCCGCCTGCTTGGCACCGTTGGCCGCTATGAAGGCCATCCCGGCGCGGGTAGGGTCGTCTGCCCCGTGGGTCGTGTAGTACAATATTCTCGCCATATTTCGCCTCCATTGCCTTTCAAGCTCTTGGGTGCGGTTACCTGACCGAGGTATGTCTCTTACGGCTTCCGTGCCCTGATGTTGGCCCCCACCGTCTCAAAAGCTTTGGCACGATTCTCCCCGCCAGCACCTTTGAACACATCCACTTTAGACACCAGTTCCGCATCTACAAAGCCGACCATGCTGAGCAGTTCCAGGTAGTCTCCTTCCAGGAGAGCACCACCTATTCAGTCGGTCCATAGGTCTATGATCTGGCGGGCTGCATCGGGCACCGGCTTGTGCACCATGATGTCCGCCAGATATAAGCGCCCTCCAGGTTTGAGCACTCTGAAAATCTCCTTCAGCGCGGCTTCCTTGTCCGGCACCAGGTTGATGACTCCGTTGCTGATGACCGCATCGGCCGAGCCGTCAGGTACGGGTATCTTCTCGGCCAGGCCCTTCCGGAAGGTAGCGTTGGACGCTTCTATGCGTTTGGCGTTGCGTCTCGCCTTTCGCAGCATCTCCGGCGTCATATCCACGCCGATGACGCTGCCCGTCGCCCCCACCATCCGGCTGGCGACCAGGCTGTCGAACCCCGCACCGGACCCCACATCCACCACCGCCTCTCCAGGTCGGATTTCGCCAAGGGAGAAGGGGTTGCCCACGCCTGCGAAAGACTCCACGCACTCGCCAGGTAGCGCATCCAGAGCTTCCGCAGGATATCCTAGCCGCTCTGCCAGAGGGCGGCCGGTGTGGAAGTGGAACCCTTTGGTAGGAGTCAAGGCAACTTCACGGTATTTAATCTGCACCTCGCGGCGTAGCTCTGCTACATCTATAGAAACCTGGGTAGCCATGCATGACCTCCTGTACGGGAAATTACATCACTTCTTCGAGATGATAGCAGTGTATGGCGACTTTCTTATAAAGTCAATTGGGTAAAATTAATACCGCCTATAATCTTTGGTCAATGTCGCTCTGATGTGGCGACCCCTCTGGGATTATTATCCAGCCTACGATGTAGGTGATGACAACAGGGACTAATCCACCCAAAAGGGCTATAAGGACAAGGGCAAGCCTGATCAGTGTGGGGTCGAGAGAAAACATCTCACCGAGGCCGCCACATATACCTGCTATTTTCCTGTCCGTTTGCGAGCGGTAAAGTCTCCGCATGGCAACTCTCCATACCACTACATTACCTTCTTCCAAACTCCCGCTCCAGGTGGTGAGAGCTGAGGTGAATCATGGTGGGGCGGCCGTGAGGGCAGGTGTGCGGGTTATCGCAGGACTCCAAGCGGCGCACCAACTCCTCCATCTCCTGCTGGCTGAGGACCATCCCCGCCCTCACTGCGCTGTGGCAAGCTATAGAGGCAACCAGGGCCTCCTCCCGCTCCTTCACCAGACCTTCATAGGCCATCAGGTCCAGGACCTCCAGCAGGGTCTTTCCTGGGCCTGCCCTGAGGGCAGCCGAAGAGCCAGCGCTGCCGACTACAGCGGGAATGGCCCGCATCAGGTACATCCTCTCTCCGAAAGGCTCGATGATGAAGCCATACCGCTCTAGAAGCCCCATGCTGGCCTGGACCATCTCCTCCTGACCTGGGGAAAGCTCAACGACCACCGGCTCCAGGAGCGCCTGCATCTGAGGAGTCTTCTCCGACACCTCCCGTGAGACTTTCTCAAACAACACGCGCTCGTGGGCGGCGTGCTGGTCTATGAGATACATGCCATCGGGCCCCTCGGCCACAAGGTAAGTGTTCCTCACCTGCCCCAATATACGCAGGGGCCTGCCCTGGGCTTGCCGAAGAGATGGCACGACCTCTACGGGAGCAGGTAGGGTCCCAAGGCCGTGCGCCGCCCCTACCTCAATGGGTGAGGCGTCTGAGGGCCTGCCCTGAGCCTGGGCTTGCCGAAGGCCAAAGGCCAAGCCACTATGCTGGCGGTCTGCCGTGGAGGTATGCAGGGGCACGGTATGCTGTGCCCCTATTTCAGATGAGGGTGCACCGGAGAGGCGCATCTCCGGCACAGGAGCTGTAGCTACAAGGGAGGCCCGCACGGAGCGCTGGAGCGCAGAGAAGACCCTGTCCTCGTAGCGGAAGCGCACCTCCCGTTTGGCCGGGTGCACGTTCACGTCCACATCGGCCAGGGGTACCGTCAGATTAAGCACTGCCATTGGGTACCGCCGCTCGGGGAGGAAACCCTGGTAGGACTCCATGAAGGCGAAGGAGAGCAGGGGGCTAGCTATCCAGCGGCGGTTTACCAGGAAGGTGATATAGCTCCGGTTGGCTCGGTTCAGAGATGGAGGACTTATGAAACCCTTTATGGCATAGCCATCCCCAGGGCCCTCCCCTCCAGCCTTCGACAAGCTCGGGCTCAGGGTAGGCCCTTCGACTTTGCTCAGGACAGGCCAGGAGACCTCCAGCATAGCGCGAGCGGTCTCTGCACCGTAGACTGAGGCCAGTGCGTCGGCCAGGTTGCCGCTACCTGGTGAGGTGAGAGTGCTCCTGCCATTCACCAGCAGCCGGAACTGTACCTCAGGGAAAGCCAGAGCGTAGCGGGATACCAGGTCGCTGATGCGGGCCGCCTCCCCCGAGGGAGACTTGAGGAACTTGCGCCGCGCCGGTAAGTTCTCAAAGAGGCCCTGGACGGTCACAGAGGTACCCGGAGGGCAGCCCCTGGTGCCACCCCTGACCACCTCACCCCATCTCAGGTGGACCTCTCGGCCGGCCGAGGCGTCGTGGGGCCGGGTTACCAGGGACATGCGGGCAACGGCGGCGATACTGGGCAGAGCCTCGCCCCTGAAGCCCAGGGTTCCTATAGAGTCCAGGTCTGAGATGCCAGATATCTTGCTAGTGGCGTGGCGGTGAAAGGCCAACTCCACATCGTCGGCTGGGATGCCGCAGCCGTTGTCGGTGACCCTTATAAGCTCGATGCCACCGCCCTTCACCTCCACAGTGATCTGAGAGGCCCCGGCGTCCAGGGAGTTCTCCACCAACTCCTTCACCACCGACGAGGGGCGCTCTATCACCTCGCCCGCGGCGATCCTGGCTGCGACATCGGGAGGCAGGACTTTTATGGACATTTC
Source organism: uncultured Dehalococcoidia bacterium (assembly GCA_964457285.1). Classification (GTDB taxonomy): domain Bacteria; phylum Chloroflexota; class Dehalococcoidia; order Lucifugimonadales; family JAGWBF01; genus CAYWGG01. The sequence continues at coordinate 582 of CAYWGG010000073.1, read as the reverse complement.
ACCCCACTAGAAAAGGGGGATCGTAGATCCCTTGACCCGGTACTGCCTATCGTCGGAGTGGCCTGTAAGAACATACTCGGTGATTATCTTGTATATTCGATCCATCTCCACATCCCAGGTCCTCTTGAAGAAATAAGGGGGGACCCAAACTCCTCCAAAGGCGGCCACTACCTCGGGATAGTCGTCAATCGCAAAATCGGGCATCGTAGAAACGCCCACTTCGGGCAGGCGCTCTATGAAGTGGTGGGTAGGCTTCTCGAACACTCCACTGGTGAACTGTTCCAGCTTATGCTTCCGCACTACCTCCCAACGTGGCCCCAACCCGGACCAGATGTATATCTTGTGCCCGTCGTCTATAAGCCGCTGGAAGGTCTCCCTGGTGCCAGGGCGAAGGCTATCGTCGAGGCCCAGGATGGTGTAGTCCACGTCGAAGAAGATGTTCATTGGGCGAGTATGCTCCTTTGACCAATATATTACGTTGTGCCAATTATACCTATCCCACTTTGGTTTCCGCAACCCACCTCTATCACCCCAACAGGGCCTTTCGATTCTCCAAGGTGTCCAAGCAATTGTCATTGCGAG
>CAYWGG010000072.1:0-11185 GCA_964457285.1 uncultured Dehalococcoidia bacterium | reverse complement strand
GCCGCTGACCTGGGCCGATACCGGATGCGGTCTCCTGCAACCGTGAGAGTAATACCCAACTCATGGGCTCGCTCAAGAATCGCCTGGGCGTCGTCCATCATACCTCCCCCTCGTCCTCCCGGATGGGAGGAATCCGCGCATAATTTTTCCCCCCAAGCGTCATCCTGATTTCGAGTCCTGGGGGCAACACAGCACCGTCAGGCACCTCCTGCCAGTCCCTGGTGGGGACAAAAGACGTGGGTCTTGTGTGTGCACTACCCCCCGGAAATGATTCGAACCGTTCGAACCGCCTATCTGCGCAGCTTTGAGGGCCATTCGAACCCTCATTCGAACCGCCAGTCCGTATCTGGCCCGTAGCTGCCCCAGGTGGGGGTGTTCGAGGGTTCGAATCACTTTGGGGGTCCTCTACACACACAAGCAGGCCCTCAAGCTTGGGCAGCGGGCAACCGTCAGGAAGTGGAGCCCCAACCACCAACTGGGCCGGAGCACCTTTCTGAGCGGTCTGGTTTACCAGCCAGCCGCCTTTGAGCGCTCTTTGCACCCGGTAGTGGATGGTGGACTTGGCCAGCCCAAGCTCCCTTGCTAGTTCCTGCTCGGTGACGGGACTCCCATCTACTGACAGGCGGGTCACAACCTCCACGGTCTCCCGGACAGCCGGGGTTAGCCCCTCATGCACCGTGGTGGTGAACACCTCCTCAAGCAGCCAACGGGCCTGGGCGTAGTCGTCTAGGCTGGCAACGATTCGCCCCTGGGAGTCCCGTTCCCGCTGGCGCTGGTGCAGCAGAGCGACGGCTTGGATAACCGTCAAAAGCTGGTGGAAGTCCCGGCGCATCCTGACCGCAGTGGCGGGCACCAGGTCAGCCAGTGCATGGGCGAAAGGAATTACCACTCGCCTTTCCCCAGCCAGCTCTAGCCACTTCTGGAGGGCAACCCACTGGCTGAGGTCTGGTGCGACTGTTGACTGATTGGCCTTGTCTGCCTGGGCGTGCAGAACAAGCCGGGTCTGTTCGGCTGAGTCGAGAATGGAGACGGTGAGTACCCGGGTGCTGGCCTGGTCCCCCAGGGGTTTAATGCTCGTAGTGATGAGGCCGGTGGGTCCAGGTTTGACTATCTTTCTGGTATGAAAGCTGCCATCCTCACCTTTCTCGACGACCTCGTAGCTCATCTCTCTGTCTGACATGAGGGCGCGCATGGCAGAGGCAGCAGGTCCCTCTTCAGGCAGGCTATCTGCCTCGGTGAGGACCACTGTGCGGTGGGTAAAGACTTCGTCGTTGTACACCAGGGCTCTGGGTGAGGAAGCCCGCACCAGGTAATAAGCATCCTCAGGAAAGAAGGGCAGCACTGTGTCAATGGCGGCGTTCTTCCCCGTCGCGCTTTGGGAAATGTAGGCCAGATTCAGCGGTTCTTCAAGAAGTCGGCTGGTGACGGCGACGTAGGACATGAGGGCCGGCCGTGGGTCTCCCACGTAGCCCGGAGCACGAATGGCCTCCTCCAACTCGGATAGCAAGCTAGGGTTCTCCAGCAAGGGCCTTGCTCTCTCGAAGCTCTCACGGGCCTCGGCGCTGAGGGCTTCAGCACGCAGTTCTGAAGCTGGGCGGGCTGCCCGTAGCAGGGCTTGGAATCGCTCCTTGAACCCGTCAGGGTCTTGCAAGTATAGCTCTGAAGGGTCTTTAGCCCCCGGTGGAGCCTCGATGATCCGCACATCGGGCAGGTCAGCGGCGACTGCCCTGACCAGTTCATCGCCTCCCCCGTCAGGCTCGTGCCAGACGTAGACCACAAGCCCCTGAAGAAGGGAGGCCCATTGCCCCCTCCAGGTGGAAGCACCTGGAACCCCAAGGGCGGGGATGCGGTCATACCAGAGCGTCCAGCTATCGGTCTCCCCCTCCACCAGGACCACGGAGCCAGCTTTCCTAATGTCTTTGAGGTAGGTCAGGCCGTAAAGTGTAGGGTGGTCACCTCGCCGCCACACAAACCTGGAGTGCCCTTCCAAGGAAAGGCGCTTGCGTACAGCGACTACCTGGCCGGACTCATCAGCATAAGGGACGTCCACACAGGGCCGGCGGTTCTTTCCAACGCCAGTGAAGCCATCGGCAACACCCAGGGACCTCAGAAAGTCCTCCGGCAGCCCCTTAGCCTGGGCTAGCTCTGGGAGGGTGAGCCCATGATTCTGGTGGGGCAACTCTATGCCCAGCACCTTCGCCAGCTCATAGGGAGGCCAGTAGCGGTTGCACTGGCTGAAACAGCGGCCTCCGCCGCCTGGATAGAGGAAGAAGGATGGGCGCCTGTCCTCATGCTCTGGGTTAGGGCAGTGTGTCCGCCAGCCTTTGCCCTGGGGCTTGACTTCCCTTCGCTTCTCCAGGGCGGACAGGACCGCTTGTACAATCTCACTGTTTGCCATCACATGCATCCTTCTCTTGCTGGTCGCCACCTTGAGCTAATGGAGAATCGAGGAGCCAATCCCATAATGCCCGCCATCTGACTTCTGCATCCGGGTCATAGCTGACCACAAGGCTAAAATATGATTTTGTCTGTGGCGACCTGTCCTGACCATTCTGTTCGGGAGGCATGATTCCATCATAGCAGGTCTAGTTTGCCATAATCCGTAGCATAAACATCTATATATTCGCTTGACATGTCATAATTTGTACTCTAATATGTATTTGTAGATTTAAAGTAACCTTGTCAAGGGGTTTTGACAACATGCCCAGAGAATCAAAAATTCCACCAGCGAAACGCCGTGAATGGCTGGAACTGTATCTGCGAGGTAAGCCGTTGGACGAGATTGCCAGAAGGGAGAGCCGTAACCCCCGCACGGTCACAGCCAATATCGAACGAGCCCGCCAGGAGCGGGACTTTGAGGTGGCCCAGCAGGAGCAGCTCCGTGAGGCTCTACGCTCTCATCAGCAAGACATGTTGGCCCTTCTGGAGCGGCTCAGGGGGGCAGTCCATATACCGCCATTGGACTTTGGTCCACAGCAAGGTGACTTCGGCCTTGATGACTTATATAGCTCTCATGGTCAGGCACCTGAGCGCAGAGTAGGCCTTGGCCCATCCCTACCCACGCAGGATTACTCTATAGGAAGGCATCCAATCTGGGGCGAGATTCATCTGGGAGAGTCGCCCCGGGCTATCACAGTAATCCGTGACAGTAGCGGTCCCATAGAAGTCCACCTGACCGAGGAGGATTCGCTTCTGTGGCGCACCCTAAAAGAGCATCTTCCGAGAGACCCGCTCTGGCGTGACCTGGCTGACTGGCAGCGAGCCCTCCTTGCAGAGCTACAAATCGGTGTGACCCTGAATCAATCTATTAGGCGAAAGGTGGAAGAAGTTTTTGGGTTGCAGGTGACCGTCGGTGGTGCACGAGAGCCTCACCTGACCCCAGGTCTTGTCTGGTTTATCCGAGTTGAGGCTACCAAGTGTGCTCTTGGTCAGCCTCCCACAAACATTGATGACCTTGTGACAGAGGGGGAGGGCAGCCTATTGTACCAGAGTAGTTGGATTCTTGCTGAGCACCTTGAGGACGAGGGAAAGGCGAAGAGTCAACTGATAAGCATAGTAGAAGCTACGGTTAGGTCTGCGGAAGGCGAACGAGCAGTTGTGACATACCGAGACCTGGAGGACCGCACTCAGAAGGCTCGCAATGCTATTGAGGAATACCTGTTGCTGCATCACATTCCCGGTCGGTGCCGTCTTTGTAAGAAGCTGGGTGGGCAGTAACTCACGTTGCTATAAGGGAATAGTCGAGGAGAAAGCGGTCACAGAAGCACTTTAGAGCGGGGAAGGAGAAAGAGCATGTGCGTTAGCTGTAAGAACGGCGGGCAGCCTATAGCGGCTGTGTGGTGGAGAGTATCCACCAGTGCTCAGATGGAGTTATCGCCTGAGACTCAAGTCGCCAAAGCGAGGGCTGTACTTGAGTCTAAAGGTTATATGGTACTACCAGAGAAGGTAATCGGGGCCGACTGGACTTCTCTTGAGATTTCAGCCTGTATTCCCTTCCAAACTCTCCAGCGGTGGGTGGTCAATGGTGAAATCCACGCCGTGGGCATGATAGACCGTGATAGGCTTGCTGCTCAGGGTATCCAGCGACTCCTGTTCATCTCTCTCTGCCGTGAGCATAGGGTGGAAGTCGTTCTGGCCCAAGGAGCACCTCTGCTTGACGGTCCAGAAGGGCAGATTGTTGAGCTTGCTCTTTCAATCGGCAAAGAGGCGTCGGTGACCAGAGCACAACTAGGGTCAAGGGACGGCCTCCATGCCCGGGCACGGCTTCTGGGAGTTCCCGCTGTACCAGTTGCGCCATTAGGATACTCCTGGGACCGCAGAGACAAGAACGACAAACATCCTAAGAGGCTCATTCCAGACGGTCGGCATGAAATAGCACAGCTTATATGGGACCTGGCTTTGCAAGGAAAGACACAGCGAGCTATCGCCTGGGAGCTGACCAAGAGAGGTTTTGTTACGTCTACTGGCAAGAGCGTCTGGAACCGCACTACCGTTCAAAAGGTCTTGGGAAATCCTGCCTATGCTGGACGCTACTATGCACTGCGCCGAGAGGCTACGATACCTCAGAATAGGCGAGGCGATACCTACGGCAAGTCTAGCACCAGAGTCAAGCCCAGCGAAGAGTGGGTATGGGTAAAAGGCGTACTGGTGGCAGAGCCTGTCGTAACCTGGGAAGACTTTCAGAGAGTCCAGGATCGGATGAAGTTGAATAAGGAGTTGGCGCTGGCAAGAGCCACATCAAAGCGGTTTTATCTACTGAGTGGCATGATTACTTGCCAGTTGTGCGGCAGCAGATATTTCGGCTGGACCCACCTGAATAGGTGGACATACTACGTCTGCGATGGCTATAAATCAAAACCAAAGGGTGTAGCAAGGTGCGTAAGCCGGAAGCTAAACGCCATTGAGTTGGAAGACAAGGTATGGAACTTGGTTGCTCAGGCATTGACCCAGCCTGACATCGTGCTAGCGAAACTGAGGCAGAAAAACGGAGAGGCTTCAGAAACCGAGGTCATACTCCTGAAGGACTTAAAGGCTCTGGATAGGAAATGGCAAGAACTGGATAACGAGGAAGTCGAGCTAGTAGCTCTCCGTGTCAGGAAAGACAGCAAAGGCAATCCTCTTGTATCCGACTCCGCTCTCGAGAGAAACATAGCCCTTCTGAAGGCCCAGAGAGCCTGGGTCAAAGAGGAGCAGGAGAGGATACAAGCCCAGCTAGAGAGCCTCCGTAGGTACAAACTAACTGAGGACCGCCTGGTCGAAATAAGAGCAAGAATACAAACTCGGCTCGATAGCGCTACCCCACAGGACAAGCGCTGGGTATTAGAGTGTCTGAACACTCGGATACTGGCCTGGCCCGACCATATCATCACTCAGATTGCGGTGGACGTGGCCCTTGAGGAGTGTACACCTGTGGCTCCCACCCCCAGGGGCGGGGGCCCCATTCGGGCTCGAACACCTGGCCCCGTTTCACCGTCAACGCAGGCACCACAGCCTTGTCCACTCGAAGGCTCGCGCCCAGCACGTCGTACACCACCCAGTCTCCCTCTTTGATCTGAAGCACCGAGATGTCCGCCTGCCGCCCAACCGCCAGGCTTCCCAACCGATTCTCCTCGCTAATGGCTCTGGCCGGGTTGGAGGTACACATGGTGACCACTTGCTCCAGGGTGAACCCCAGGCCCAAGAAGCGGGTCATCATCTCCACCATGCTGTGCACGGTGCGCACCCGTCCAGGAACGGTGAGGTCCGTGCTGATACAGTGGGGCAAGAGGCCCTGGTCAACGATGCGGCGTCCCACATCGAAGCTGAAGTTCATCCGCCCGTGGGCCGTGTCGAACCAGACACCCCTGTCCACCGCCTCCCTGGCCTCGGGGACCAGCCTCCTGTTGGAGTCCAGGACACCGCCAGGGTTAGCGGTGAAGTAGTGGGTGAGGATATCCCCCTCCTCTAGGATGGGGAGCAGCTCCCTGATGACGTTGGGGTCGTACCGCTTCTCCGTGTCTCCTATGTGCACCATCAGCTTGATGCCGCTCTCCTTGGCAGCTCGCTTCGCCAGCCTGGGCATCTCCATGCCAAAAATCTCCAGGGCTGGCGAAACCATCCGGGCCTTGATGCCACGGATAAGTCCCTTGTACTCATCGCACACCCTCAGCGTAGCCTCCAGGTTAATGCTGCTCTCGGCGATGATGTCAGGGGTAGTAGCCAGTCCGGTCTGACAGATGTGCATAAAGGGTATGATCTCGGTATGGCAGTTGGGGATGATGTGGCGGGGGAAGCCGCTGAAGGTGGCGCAGCCGGCGCTTCCCGCATCCACCAAGGTGGTGACCCCGGCGTGAACACCGCCCATGTCCGGATTGACGCCGTTGCCGATGAAGCCGTCGAAAACGTGAACGTGAAGGTCAATCAGGCCGGGCGTCACGATTCGGCCCTTGACATCTATGGCTCGCCTGGCCTCCTCGGTGGGGATGCTGGGAGCGATACGGGCAATCTTTCCATCCTGGACAGCAATATCGTGGACACCGTGGAGCTCCGTTGATGGGTCAACCACAGTTCCTCCCTTGAGTAGCAAGTCGTACATGTAATCACCTCCGGTTATGTGCATGTCCCTATTACATGCCTCTATTATACGTCAGAAGTAGGGGTGCGACATGCTGCGCTTCCACTATCTTGCCCAAGAGCCTATCTCAGCTCCGGCATCCGCCGCACCATCTCCTGCCAGTCCTGGGGGGAGACGGCGCCGGAGAGCAACTGGGCCACACCGCTAAACATATCGGGTGGCATCATCTGCTGGAACCCCCTCAGCATACCCTCCCGGTCGTCCACAGTCTGGGCCCGGAACATCCAGGGGAGCGCCTGCATCATCACTTGCATGGTTTCCGGGGACGCGCTTTGCATGCTCCGGTCAATTATCTCTTTCTGCTGCTCAAAGCTGAACTGCTCGTCTAACACAGGCACCCAAAGCTCGTTCTCTTTGTTGATATGGCTTTCCATTAGCACGTTGAGGGCAATGGCCTGGCGGTTCAGATGCCTGGCCAACTGAGCACGCTCAGAGTTGCCTCGGGCCTGTCTGAGGCCGGCCAACAGTCCCTCTATCTCATCTTGTATTCTGGAATGATGCTGATGGTCGAACACGTAGGTCGGCATCATGTAGCGGAATTTCTCTTCCAGGAGAGGGAAGAAATCCTTCTCCTCATCCTGCTCGTGCACGTGGAGCACGGCCTTGTAGAACCTGAACCGGTCTAGCAGGCCCGTCACCTGAGCGTCGTCTTCCCGGTTAAGCTCCCTGACTACCTCTTCAAACTCCTGTGCCTCTTTGAGTATCGCGTTATGGATATAGAAGATGTCTTTTATAGGTCCTTTTACCATGTATGCATCGCCTCCTCGTATGCGTTAGCTTTAACTCAGCTTGTGTAAATACCACCGGGCCGAAACGCCTAAACGGAAGTATAGTAAAGCAATGGGCCTTTGTCCACCCTTCCATAGAGGGTATTGACCCGACCGAGCAGATGGTGTATTCCTACTGGTGTGACAGCAATTACCGTAAGGAGGTCTTTATGCCAGACTACAGCCGCTACACCAATCTAGTTGTGGAGAAGTCCGATAGGGTAGCCACGGTCACCTTCAACAGGCCGGAGAGGCTCAACGCCATTGACCCGGTAACTCACCGTGAGTTCGAGGAGATTCTGCTGGATTTAGACAGCGACCAGGAGGTGAACGCCATCATCCTCACGGGGGCGGGCAGGGCTTTCTGTGCAGGCGGTGACGTGAAGAACATGAGCGAGAGGGACGACGGGTTCGGTGGCGTGACCCGCAACCCGACCCGTGGCGGGCGCAGCCTGATCATGAACATGCTGGAGGTGAGGCAGCCCATCATCGCCGCCCTCAACGGCGACGCCGTGGGCCTGGGCGCTACCATCGCCCTGTTCTGTGACGTGATCATAGCCTCGGAGACGGCCCGCATCGGAGACCCCCACGTTCGTGTGGGGTTGGTGGCTGGGGATGGCGGGGCCGTTATCTGGCCTGCGCTGATAGGAGTCGCCAAGGCCAAAGAGTATCTAATGACGGGAGACTTGATACCAGCACCGGAAGCGGAGCGCATCGGGCTGATAAATAAGGTGGTCCCCTCTGGAGAGGTGATGGAAGCTGCCATGAATATGGCCAGACGGCTGGCCGATGGCCCTACTATGGCTATCCAGTGGACCAAGTACTCCGTTAACAAGCTGCTTCGGTCCCAGGCGAACCTGGTCCTGGATACCTCTCTGGCCCTGGAAGCCCTTACCTTCAGCACCGAGGACCATCGGGAAGCGGCGAGGGCCTTCGTGGAGAAGCGCAGGCCAAATTTCAAGGGACGCTAGCTTGTAGGGGCAGGTTTGAAACCTGCCCCTACGTTCATTATCCTACCACCTGCTCGGAGCGTAGCTGTTCGATCTGGTTTTTAGAATAGCCCAGCAGCCCCCTAAGTACCTCCTCAGTATGCTCCCCTGGCATGGGCGTAGGGCCTATGACTGCTGGGGTGCGGCTGAAGTGCCAGAAGTCTCCGGAGACATTGATCGTCCCGGCGATGGGGTCGGGCACCTCCACCATAGCGCGCCGCTCCCAGGGGTGAGGGTCGGCCGCTGCCTGGGGAATATCGTTCACCGGCGCTGCCGTGAGGTCATGGAAGGTGAAGTGGTCAACGGCTTCCTTCATCGTCATGTTCGCCAGCAGCTCGTTCGTTGCCTGGTTGATAATATCCCTATTCTCAACGCGCCTATGACGCTCGGTGAAGCGCTCATCTTCCATCCATTCCGGCTTGTTGAGGGCGCTGCACACCCGGGGCCACTGGTGCTGGTCCGGAGAGGCGAGAAGTACCCATCCGTCCTTACACTGATAGGCACCGCTGGGGACAAAGCTGGTGCCCTCTCCCCGTTTAGGCGGCCCTCCCCCGCCTGTGTAGGTGGTGATGGGTATTTCGGTGTAGCTGTAGCCCGTATCGGCCAGGCAGACATCTATTGCCTGTCCCTCGCCCGAAATCTCCCTCTCTCTTAGGGCGGCCAGGGTCCCTATGGTAGCGTGCAGGGCAGTGGTCCGGTCAATTATAGGCACTCCTGCCCGTATGGGGGGCATCCCCTCCTCGCCAGTGACCATCATGATGCCGGACATGGCCTGGCCAATGGGGTCATACCCTATCCTCTCCTTGTAGGGGCCGAACTGGCCGTAGGCGGACACGTTCACCATTATGATTTTGGGGTTGAGCTCATGGAGGACATCGTAGCCAAAGCCCATCTTCTCGATAGTCCCCGGCCGGAAGTTCTGGAGGAAGATGTCGGAGATTTTCACCAGGTCCCTGAGTATCTCCTTGGCCTTGTCTTTCCTCAAGTCCATGCAGAGGCTTTTCTTGCCACTGTTATACTGGACAAAGTAGGCGCTCTGTCCCCGGACCCAGGGGCCATGAGTCCGAGTCTCCTCACCTCCCAGACGCTCTATCTTGATTACCTCGGCCCCCAGGCGGGCCAGCACCTGAGCGCAACGGGGCCCTGCCTGATGCCGCCCTAAGTCCAGTACGCGGATACCCTCCAGTGGGGAGTTAATGGCTGTCACAAGTACACCTCCTGCTGCCTTCACCCTTAACCCTTCCCCGAGTGGGAGAGGGGCCAGAGGTGAGGGTACGACTTTCAGGTAATTGTACCCTGGTTGCAGGGAAAGGACAAGATAGATTTAGCCCTCATCAAGTCAGGTAGGCTTTTACCAGCTCCAGGGCAGCCCGGGCCGTGTTCTCGCGGTTGGCGTTCCTATCGCCCCTCCATCGGAGCTCTTGGGTGGCTTCGTACCCATCGCGGGCGGTCACCCCAATATAGAACAGCCCGATAGGCTTGTCCGAGGAGCCGCCCGTAGGGCCAGCCACGCCTGTGGTAGAGACGCCTACGTCCGTGTCCAGAAGCTGTCGCGCCCTTCTCGCCATCTCCAGGGCCACGGCGGGGCTTACTGAACTCTCCCTTCTCAGCAGCTCCTCTGGTACGCCCAGGACCCTGGTCTTCGACCCTCCGGTGTAGGCTATAACCCCACCATAGAAGTAGCGGGAGCTTCCTGGGACGCTGCACAGCATGGAGCCTATCAGCCCCGCGGTGCATGCCTCGGCCACGGCGATGGTGAGCCCCTTCTCCCTGAGTAGCCGCCCTACCTCCTCCTCTATTGCTGGCATCTTTTCACCCTCCTAACAGCATTAGCTACCGCCAGGTTGTCCCTTTGGTCTGGCTACCTGAGCCTGGCCCCCTCCAGCACCCTCCGGGCCGCTTCGTAGTCCCGCGCCCCGCCCCGGAGAATGGGCGGGACCAGGTATATCCTTCTGATTCCGAAGTCCAGGAAATCGTGGAGTAGCTCCAGGGCTATATCCGTCCCATCGCGGCCCTGGTCCAGGTCCCGCCTTATCCTCTCAGGCACGCTACTGAAGATGATACCGTCCTTCACCAGCACTTGCAGGCCGAAGAAGACCGGCTGGGAAAGCTCCCCTCCTGAGACGGCACGATAAGCCCGTTGAAAGTCGGTGATTTCGCCGGTGCTGAACACCGGTTGGGTCAGGAAGAAATGAACGCCCGACGACGCCTTGCGGTGAGCGAGTGCAGCCTCCCTTTCGATTCCCCTGCCGAGGTCTATGGATGCGCCGATACAGAAATCGGTGGGAGCCCTCAGCCTTGAGCCCCTGTAGTCTATCCCCTGATTCATGGACTCTACCGCCTTTATCAGCCTGGTGGGACTGAAGTCGCTCACATCCTTGACCTGGGAGAGGTCTCTTTCAGTGAAAACGTCTCCCTTCAAGACCAGCACGTTCTCCAGGCCCAGCATCTGAGCCCCCAGTAGGTGGCTCTGCAGGGCCAGCTTGTTCATATCCCTGGTGGCCAGGTTAAAGACCACGTCCTTGCCGGTACGATGCTTTATAGAGTAGGCCAGCATGGCTGAGTCTACCCTCACTGCCCTGCCGGGATTGTAGGCTACACAGATAAAATCGGCGTCTATACCCTTCGCCTGCTCCAGGGAGTCGAGGTCGGCAGCCCTTGGCGGGGAGAAATCGCAGATAAAGACTACTCCGTCTCCCTGGGTCGAACACTTCTCCGTGACCTTCATAGCGAGCTTCTCCTTGACCCGACGACGTAATCCTCGGCGGATGTACGATGTTATATTACTTTTAATCGCACCCGAACAGTAGAGGTCA
>CAYWGG010000071.1:0-11351 GCA_964457285.1 uncultured Dehalococcoidia bacterium | reverse complement strand
TTCCGCAAATCACCAAGTTCAAGGAAATCTCTTATTGAAGACTGGAGGTCAGGGTCCGCGTCAACCTGAGCAACCATAAAGCTCCTGAATTCAGCGCCAAACAGACTAAAGAACTTGTTGGCATTCTTGCTCTCCCAATCAAAATAAGTGTGATACTGGCGCGCGATCGCCTTATTCTTGAGGAACTCTACAATTGGGCCTGCGCTATTGGTTTGGTCAGTGAATATTGTGACCAAGTTCTGGGAAATCCTGTCCTCAAAGTAGCTCGCTGATGACAATAACAGGGTCTTCCGGAAGTTCGAGTCTGCACTGCTTTGTAAGGATACCTCACCCTTGTCACGCAAGTACCGGATCAACTCTTGATTATCCTCGAACAAACGGTCTATGATAGTCTCTGGCATGTTGCACTTCACTCGCCTAATTCATTCGGATTAGTTCACGAGCGCGTGACAGCCTTAACTCCACATTTACCTTATCAGTCGTGTGCCTCTGAGAAGCACGTAAAAACTCTTTGTCTTTTTTAAGGTCTGAGAGAGATTGTGCGACGATCTTTCCAGAAACCGATTGATTTTTAGTATACGGGTCACCGCACACCGCACAAAATACCGACTCATAAATTGTGATACTAAATCGTTTAGCAGTGCTGTGGAACGCGTCGCTTTGAAGATCAGAACAACTTGCCAGGAACGACTCGAATAGCGAACGAAGATAGGTTACAGTCTCCTTGCCAAATCCTTTCGCTCTCTTAGAGAAAACGTTGAGAAACTTTACCATTGATGGGTTGTATTTATCTCCATCCTGAAGCATTGCGAACCCTCTGAGCAATATTTCGACATCTTTCATATGAAGGTCTGGATAAGGTATGCCCACCAGCCGTCTCCATTGCTCCATCGTGTTCACAAGATATATCATTTCATAGAACTTGGAATCATACATACACCTCCTGGTCTCCTGCGGGGTGAGATTCGTGCCGCCAGAATTGAGGCGATTAAAAATCTCATAGATAGATGATTCGTCGTTCCTTGGTGATACCTGTTTCACGATGACGTTGCGAATCGTCCTCAGGTCGAAAGATGTCTGTAATTCTCCTAGAGTAGAGTAGTTCAGGCCATGAAACTTGTTGGGTTGCCCCGGAAGTTTCTCTGGAAGTTGCAAGTTGAATTTCGAAAAATAGTCGTCGTTATGAAGGATTTCGTCTGGGATACTTCCATGCTCATCGAATATCTGACGCAGCATACCACTCTTTTCTTTACGTGGGAATCGCTGCTTAATGAAATAATAAATAGACATCAGGCGTTGCTGACCATCAATCACCAAGAACCTATTTCGAGCCTCTTCATACAAGAAGATTTGGGGGACTGGGAGGCCGATGATTATCGATTCTATGAGTTTAGACGCACGTTTTGTGTCCCAGACATAGTTTCTTTGAAATCCAGGGATCTTTACCACACCCGACTCAATGAAGTTAAAGAGTGTGCTTACGTTGAAATCGTTCGGTGATGCTATTATGTCGTATTCATCTATGGGATAGTCGTCCTCCTTAGAATCTGCCTGTCCCTCTTCCCACCAGACTCTCTCTTCAGTGGATTCTTTGATTTTCCTGGCCATTTACGTCCCCCTTCTTGGTTCACACTTGTACATGCCAGTCTCCTGCCAAACTTTGCATATGGCCATGTAGATCCGACCACTTTTATCCAATTCTATCATCTCGGTGCGATGTATATCTTAGACGGTCACTCCAGTGAAATTGAAGCTCCTCTCAACCCAGTGACAATACCCTACCAACTTCCTTGAGATGAACCTCTCCTGAATTTGCGAAAGTCTGGGTATTACTGTTGCACGTGGGAAGCTGTATCTCCTGATTTCATGAAAGCTATGAAGTCTTCGATTCTCTGGGCTGGCATGGTCAGGGTCTCCACCGTCCCTCGGGACCCTATCTCCATAGCTATATAGCCAGCGTTCCAGTTATCAGGAGCCTGAATGATGGTGGCAAAATCATATGGCCCGAGGAGAAACCACTGGTAAATAACTTTCACGTCTACACCCAGCCTCTCCACTTCCTGGTTCACTTCCAGGATCCGCTCTGGATGGTCTCTGACGGTCTTGCGCCCCCGATCAGTTAGCTTGGTGAGCATCAAATAATAAGGCATATCGTTCTCCTTTTCCGATAGTCCTCCCATCGGTCTCCCTTCATTGACGGGAGAGCACTTGAGCGATATATAATGGTGTCATATCGGGCAGTGTACAAAAGGTCCAGCAAATTTGCAATGATACTGTGAGTAGCGAACCCCGAATCATCGCTATAGAGGTCACAGAGGATTCAATCGCCGCACAGCTTGCCGATGGGCGCACCATCAGCGTGCCACTGGCGTGGTCGTGGCGCTTATCCGATGCAACGCTGGAACAGCGCAACAACTTTGAGATCATCGGTACTGGAGAGGGAGTACATTGGCCTGATATTGACGAAGACATCAGTGCTAGAGGCATGTTATATGGCATGCCAGCACGTCCGCCGAAGCGAGTAGCGACCAAACCGTAGAGGAGCTTAACAACTTGCCAAAATCTAGTGGAATAATACTTCACACAGTGACGCCGGTGAAGTTGAAAGCCGTAAGCTTCAGGGCGGGCACCACCGTGGCGAAACCGGACTCGTTCATGATTAGCTTGCGCTGGTTCCCTACGACCTCAACCTCCACCAGGGCCTCTACATAGGACTGGGTGAACCTCAGGTTCTTGACGGGATGGCTCAGCTCGCCGTTTTCGATGAGGAACACGCCGTCGCGGGTCATGCCCGTCATCATGCACCCACGGGAGTGCACCAGGCGCGTGTAGAAGAATCGAGTTATGTAAAGTCCCCTTTGGGTAGACCCAATCATCCCTTCCAGCGTACTATCTCCATTCCCCATGAATAGGTTAGTCGCCATAGGCCCAACGGTGCCCCAGTTGGAGAAAGAGGTCTGATGGCCCGTAGAAGCCTTGCCCTCCTTCCCGGCGGTGTAGGAGTTGTGGACGGGGTCTCCCACTACTCCCTCTTTGACGATGTCCACCCGCTGGCAAGGCACTCCCTCGGCATCGAAGGGGACAGGCCAGCCTTCCGAGTCTGAGCCGTCGTCCCAGATAGAGACCAGGGGACTCATAGCCCGTTTTCCTATGAGGCCGTTCATCCAGCTTCGGCCCTCCTGAACGATATGAGCGCCCATCCCATAGAGGCTTAAGGCTGACAGGATGTCGTCCACAGCATAAGGATCAAGTACGACGGTGTACTTGCCGGGCTCTATGGGGCGAGGGTCCCGCCCCCGTAGGGCTTTACTCACGGCCTCGTCGGCCAGCGACTCGGCGTCAATATCCGAAATGCGCCAGGAGCTACCCTTGGACCATCCTGCCGAGGTGTCACTCATCAGGGTGTTAATCAGCCCCGCAAAGGTCCCAGCATGATAGGCCCTTGCACCCTGGGTGCTCATCACTGCCGTCTCGTGAGTGCCCGTGCGACATGCGCCCGAAGCGTTCAGACCCTCGGCTTCGGCTTTGCGGCAGACCACTGCTACGACCCTGGCGCGGGCCTCAGGACTGCAGGAGGCCGTGGCTTCATCGTGAGCCGGCACTTGCTGTGGCATATCTTTTACGCCAGGGAGGCCCTTGAAGTCCGGGTCCGCGGGCATCAGCAGAGCGTTCTGGTGCGCCCGTTCCACCGCTCTCTCGATGCCCTCATCGCTGAGGTCGTTGGTGGTAGCCCGGCCCTGTCGCCTGCCTGCCACGGCCCGTATGTGTAGCTGGGCGTTGCTATGGGACACGTTCTGGTGGATGACGTTGCTGGCAAAGCGGGTCAACCCCTGGTCCTGCACGCTCAGATAGACCTCAGTATCTTCAGCCCTGGACAGGCTCAGAGATTTATTCAGGACAGCTTCGCAACGTTCCTGGCCGATCATCTCAGCACTCCCACCCGCACATTGCGGAACCGCGCCGGAGCGGCCCCATGCCCGGTGTGTGCAAGCTGCCCGGGCTGGCCCTTGCCACAGTTAGGAGTCCCCCACATCTCCCAGTGGGCCTCGTTGCATATGGCGTCACAGGAGTTCCAGAAGTCTGGGGTGATCCCGGTGTAGGTGCAGTTTCTCAGCATACCCCCCAGCTTGCCCTTCTTAATCTCGTAGCCTATCTCGGTCCCGAACTGGAAATTATAACGCTTGTCGTCAATGGACCAGGAGCGGTTCATCTCCATGTAGATACCCTCCTCGGTATCGGCGATCAGGTCCTCAAACTTCCAGGTGCCTGGCTCCAGACTGACATTGGTCATGCGGATAAGGGGGATGCGGTTCCAGGAGGAGGCCCGCATACAGCCGTTGGAAGTCAACCCCAGCAGGGACGCCGTCTCCCTGGACATCAGATACCCCACAAACTCGCCATTTTTCACGATGGGCATTGACCGGGCCGGGACCCCTTCGTCGTCCCAACCAAAGGTGCCCAACCCGGGGAGGCGCAGGCTGTCAGCGGTGATGTTGACGTACGGGGAGCCATATCGAAAGCTATTGAGCTTGTCTGGAGTGAGGAAAGAGGTGCCAGCATACGCCGCCTCAGCGCCCAGCACCCGGTCAAGCTCTATGGCATGGCCGCAGGACTCATGGACCTGAAGGGCCAACTGCGAGCCACCAATCACCACGGTGGCGACTATATCGCTGGGGCAGGGGTCAGCGGTGAGGAGGGATACGGCTTCACTGGCGACTCTTTCGGCGTTTCCTGCGAGGTCCATGCCAGCGATGTACTCCCAGCCAGCGCACCCTTGCTGTCGTCCCTGGGACTGGGGGTAGGAGCGGCGCTGAACCTCATTGTGCCCTACAGCCGTGGCCTGAATGCCCCCGCCCGACTCATAAATCGTCTGCTCGACATGAGCGCCCTCGCTGCTGGCGAAGGTCTTTGTCTCTTTTATAAACACGAGGCTGCCCTGACGGGACCTGATGCCAGCGACCACCGCCATCTGCTTGTCGGCCTCCATCAGCAGCTGGAGCTTCTGCTCCGCGGAGATGGTGAATGGGTCTACCTGGATGGGCGTGGTATAGGTCCCCCTGCTGGTCACAGGCGACCCCAGACCCACGGGCTCCTTGCTAAGGGAGGCTGAGGCTTTAGCAACCTGGACGGCCAGGCTGGCAACACGGTCTATCTCCGAGAGGGTAAGGTCGTGACTGGAAGCAAAGCCCCAGGAGCCATCAACCAGCACCCGGACCCCAAAGCCTATGGACTCATCCATACTAATGATGTCCACAACCCCGTTCCGCACCGAGAAACGCTCCTGGTCGGTACGCACCACGCGAATATCAGCGTACCCGGCCCCCCTGGCCCTGGCCAGATCCAGGGCTCGAGCCACCAACTCATCCATAGACATCACCTCCCGAAGCGCGGAATTAGTGACGATGCATGTGTCGCCTTGCTCGTACAATGATACACCATACCCCTGGCACAAGTACACTTTGAAGGTATCTGTAGGTAGACCAGCTCAACCCTCTACGCACCGCTTCCCATCATTGTATAAATGCTGAAAAAGTTCTCAAAAATCAGTCAACAGGTCACTTGAAATTGGTTTAAGAATCTTGTTAGGCTCAGCACGAAGTGGAAAAGCTCCTCGATAGATACCTCTATACCACAACTGGCATGGTCCACGGAGAGGAAGCGAAAGTGGACGAAAGTCCCAGCCCTGAAGGGCTCTCCGGTCCCCAGGATTTCTTCCACCGGCCGGTGCTTCTTCAAGAAACGGTCCGCCACCTCGCGGTGCGGCCCGGAGGCGTGTACATAGACTGCACCGTTGGTGAAGGAGGCCACGCCTCGACCACCCTTCATGCTGCTATGCCAGGGGGCCGTCTTCTGGGCATTGACATGGACCCCCACTCCCTAGAGCGAGCCCGCCACCGCCTTCAGCAGTACCAGGGCCACTTCACCCTGGTTAAAGGCAACTACGCCAGAGTGGAGGAGTTGGCCCACACCCTGGGATTTCCGGAGGTAGATGGTATCTTGCTGGACCTGGGCCTATCATCCCTGCAACTAGGTAGCCCTGGTCGTGGCTTCAGCTTACAGAGAGATGAGCCTCTGGACATGCGCTTCGACCCGGAGACGACCCTGACCGCCGCCGACATCGTGAACAGCTATTCCTTTGAGGAGCTAACCAGGGTCCTGTCTTCCTACGGCGAAGAGGCCAGGGCCAGGTCTATCGCAAGGGCCATAGCTCAGCGCAGGCCACTGAGGACGACTCGGGAGCTGGCAGACCTGGTATCGGAAATAAGCGGCGGGCGCAGGGGCAGAATCCATCCGGCGACCCGGACCTTCCAGGCCCTACGCATAGAGGTGAACTCGGAGCTGGACAACCTAAGCGCAGGACTCCAGCAAGCCATCACTATACTCAGGCCAGGAGGGATGCTGGTGGTGATCAGCTACCACAGCCTGGAAGACCGGATCGTCAAGGAGACTATATCCCGCGAGGCCAAGGTATGTATCTGCCCTCCGAGAGTCCCTGTCTGCACCTGTGGGCATATACCAACTCTGAGGGTCATATCTAAAAAGGTGATCACTCCCTCGCCGGAGGAGGTCAGGGAGAACCCTCGCAGCAGAAGCGCCCGAATGCGGGTGGCGGAACACCTTTAGCTAGTGGGGTATCCGAGCTGCGACTGCATCCCTTCGGGGATGAATGAGCAAGGTTCAAATGGGAGGTGGCTGGTTTTCAGGCCAGCTCGACGAGGGCTATCAGACGCACCTTAGGGTCTGCCCTGACCCTCGGCGAAACGAAGGGGAAGGGACAAATAACTAACGTGGCCCGGCCAATGCCTGCCATGAGTAGAGCAGAGGGTCGGGGAGAGGAGGTAGCGCAATGGCCAGAGAGGCTTTCTACACGGCTATAGATTTGGGCACTACCAAAGTGTGCACCATCATCGCAAAAATCGGGCCCGAGGGTGACCTGAAAGTCGTTGGACTTGGGACCGTGCCCTCTCAGGGTATGCAAAAGGGCCGAGTTGAGAGCATAGCTGACATCCAGGAGTCAGTCAAGGCTTCCCTGGAGGCGGCGCAACGGTACCTGGGCCGGGGCGTCTCCTGGGCATATCTGAGTGTCACGGGCAGCCACATATCGTGCCTCAACACCAAGGGTGCCATACCCGGCTCTGGGGAGAATGGGGCCATCTCGTCACAAGACGTGCAACATCTGATTCAGACTTCCTATCCTGATGTGGCCTATGGCAAAGAGGTGTTGCACGTTATCCCCATAAGCTATGAGGTAGACGGGCTAACGGGAGTGAGGAACCCTGTGGGCCTGCACGCCGATAAAGTACAGGTGGAGTCCCACGTGGTACTGGGGGATGCGCCCATACTGAAGAATCTGGTCAGGGCCATAGAGGCCTGCAAGGTCTCGGTGAGATGTCTGGTACTCCAATCTCTGGCCGCGGCTGAGGCCGTGCTTACAGAGGACGAGCGGGAGGTGGGAGCGGTGCTGGTTGATATCGGTGGCGGCACCACTGATGTGATCGTTTTCAGGAGCGGCAGCCCCTGGTACAGCGCCGTCATACCCGTGGGTGGCAACCAGCTCACCCGTGACCTTTCTGTAGCCTTGAGGGTGCCCTTCCATATCGCCGAAGAGCTAAAGACCAAATGGGGCCATGCCCTACCCGATGCCGTAGCATCCGGCGAGGAGGTACAAATCCCAAGCTTCGATGGGCAACCTCGCCATACAGTGAGCCGCAGCATCCTGTGCCAACCCCTTCACGAGCGTCTCACTGAAACCCTGAAGCTGATATTGCTAAAGTCGCGCGAGGCCGGCCTCAGGCAGTTGCCACCTAGTGGACTGGTGTTGACCGGAGGGACCGCGCAGATACCAGGCCTCAAAGAGCTAGTGCAGAAGACCATTAACGTCCCGGTCCGCATAGCCTATCCAAGAGGTATCCTGGGGCTCCCCGCCGAGCTGAAAAAGCCCGCCTTTTCTACCAGCGTGGGCACACTCCTCTGGGGGATAAAACATCATGGTGAGAAACGGCCCTACAGGAACGGTGAAACGACCCTCCGGGGACACGGGTCCCTTTTGGAACACAGGCGCTTTCTACGCCCATTCGGGAAAAAACAGGAGAAGACACCTGCGTGATACCGATGCAGACCGCATCCTAAGCACTGAGAAAGGACCATCCAGAGTTACATCTTGGGCAAACTCAAATTGCAAAAGTTTGCTTTGAGCAAAGCAAAAGGAGGAGACAATGGTATCCTATGAGCAGCTATTCCCGGAGGGAGTCTTGGGGAGTGGGGCACCTGGCGAGCAGCAACTGCCTCAGTCTCAAAGGGGGCAGTCGGATATGCCAACCGGGGTCCCAGTCATAAAGGTCATGGGCGTTGGAGGTGGGGGATGTAATGCCATCAGCCGTATGTATAAGGAAAAGCTCTCGACGGTAGAGTACTATGGCGTCAATACCGATATCCAGCACCTTCTCCTCGCCGATGTGGGCCACAAAATCGCCATAGGCCAGAAGATCACCCGGGGCTTGGGCGCTGGCGCTCACCCCGACGTAGGACGCCAGGCCGCAGAGGAGAGCAGGGAGGAGATCCAGAGGGCCCTGGAGGGGGCGGACATGGTCTTCATCGCCGCAGGTATGGGCGGAGGCACGGGCACGGGCGCAGCGCCGGTCGTCGCCCAAATCGCTCAAGAGCTTGGCGCTTTAACCGTAGCCGTGGTCACCTGTCCCTTCGGTTTCGAGGCCGCTGTAAGACGGAAGAACGCTGATGAGGGTATCGCGCGCCTCACAGAGCACGTGGACACCCTCATTGTCGTCCCCGACGACTGCCTCCTTACCATGAACCGACAAAAAGACCAGAACGTTACCTGGGAAGATGCCCTCAAAATGGCCGACTCCGTCCTCCATCAGGGTATCCAGGCCATCGCCGAGGTCATAACCGTACCAGGAGAGATAAACGTAGACTTCGCCGACATAAAGACTATCATGGGCAACGCAGGTCAGGCATGGCTAGCGATAGGCAAGGGCAAGGGCGACACCAGGGCCAAGGACGCCGCCAAGCAGGCCATCAAGAGCCCTCTCCTCAATATCGCTATAGAGGGGGCCAAGCGCATCCTCTTTGTCATCACTGGCAGCAGCGCCTTGACCCTGAAAGAGGTCCAGGACGCCGCCGACATTATCCAGGAGATGGCTGACCCAGAGGCCAACGTCATCTTCGGCACCTCCAAGGACCCGAAGATGGACGATGAAATCAAAGTCACCCTGGTCGCTTGCGCCTTCCCCATACCTCAAGCCAGCCTCCAGCGAAAGGAGGACGACCTCCACAAGCTCCTGCGAGATGTCATCCCCAGCGAGTCTGAGGAGGACCTGGATATACCCAGTTTCTTGCGCAGAGGCTCGGCTCAGAGAAGCAAGGGGCTATTCAGATAGCCTTCAGCTTTCAGCCATCAGTCCTGAGGCCAGGCAGTCCTTTGCCCTGAAAGCTGATGGCTGGAAGCCGCCCGTAGAGTAATATTCCCGGATGCCCAGGGGATTTTTGCCCATTAGCCGTCCATGCCCGCCTTGAGCCTGTCGAAGGGCACGCGGCAAGGACATAGACGAAGGGCGCCGGGAACCTGTTTGAGGCTGCCTTTTCACCCTGGTGGGGCCACCCTGGCCTCTTGACGCGCTAGTGCGCCGAGAGTCTAACTCACCCTCCCAGGGTAGAAGAGGCAGCCTTGATCTGTTTTTTCACCCACACTCCTGCCACCGCCTTTACCCAGAAAAGTCTCCAGAATCCACCGCCTTTTCAGCGTCATCCTGTGCCTGGTGCAAGGACCTGTCATCGGAATAGGCCCCTCGCTTTACTCAGAGTGACGGTCACTTCGCTGCTCAGAGGCTCAAAGGGCACAGTCCCCAAATCAGGGTTTTAGGACTGTGTCACGGGACTTGACAAGCACCCTTTCCCTGGTTACAATCATAGCTGACACTACAACAGGTTGTGGTCTAGCACCAAGAAAATACAAATTGTAGTATTTCTAAGACATTTCTCAGAAAAGTTTAAGACGCTGCGAAACAAAGATGCGCTGCCCCTACTGTAATTATCCTGATTCCAAGGTGACCGACTCCCGGACCGCAGAGGATGGGATCCGCCGCAGACGAGAGTGCATCCAGTGTGGCCTTCGGTTCACCACCTACGAGCGAGTGCAGACCACAGCTCTGCTGGTAGCCAAGCGGGACGGCAGGCGTGAGGAGTTCAACCGGGAAAAGCTGACTGCGGGCATCGTCAAGGCCTGCGCGAAACGCCCCGTATCTTTTCGTGAGATCGAGAAGGTGGTGGAAGATATAGAGGCCGAGCTACAACACCTGGGCCATGCCGAGATACCCTCTACCAGACTGGGCGAGATGGTGATGGAGCGGCTGAGGCATCTGGACCGGGTAGCCTACGTCCGCTTCGCCAGCGTCTACCGGGACTTTCAGGACATCGAGAGCTTCGAGCAGGTAGTGAAGGACCTGCGGGAGAACACCGAGCAACTGACCCTTATGGAAGGCGCGCCTCAGCCACTCCAGGGCCGAGGTCGAAGGGGAAGGAGACAGGGAAGGGTCGCTAGCACATCGCAAAACCCTTCGGGCTTGAGCCCTTCAGGGCCAAGCCTGGGCAATGACGGCCGTACAGGAGGAGAGCCAGCATGAATGATCCAGCCAAGGATGCCGTATTCACCCGCTGGGAGACGCTGAGCCAGCAGGTCCAGTCCATGCAAGACGCCCTCAAAGGGTTCACCCTGATGGGAGTCCTGGATGGGGATACCAATCATATAGCGTCCATGCAGGAGGAGATAGACCGGAAGACCAGGGAGGCCCTGATGGCCTACTGGCTTGGCATAAAACAGGGCGAACTCCCCCAGGGAATTGCTTGAGAGATGGGCTAGGGCTTAGGTACACTCGTGGGTAGCAACATGAGCACATTTGAATGGCCTATAGAGATTGGCACTCCAGCAGGTGATCACTTCGAGCAGATTGCTGTATCGGTGGATACCGGCTCAAGCCTCACCTTTGCGCCAAGAGAGATGCTGGAGCGGCTGGGTGTGCAACCAACGGAGCGAGAGGAGTTTGAGCTGGCAAATGGAAGCATAGAAGTACGGGAAGTGGGAGAGACTCGTGTCCGGTTGGAGGGCAGAGTTCTGACCACGAGAATAGGATTTGGTGAGCCTGGGGATGCCAGTGTTCTCGGAGCGTATACCCTTGAAGGATCGAGTTTGGCAGTGGACCCGGTAAACCAGCGCCTCATCCGTGTGCGGCGAAGGTGGATGTGAGTCGAGCCTCGGAGCACGTGAATATTGACCGGAAAGCGCCGAAGGTGGCGCTGGAGAACCTTCAGGCTGGTTAACTGTACACCTATGATTC
>CAYWGG010000070.1:0-11506 GCA_964457285.1 uncultured Dehalococcoidia bacterium | reverse complement strand
CCATTGGGAGAGGGGCCGGGGGTGAGGGCTATACCACACGAAAGACCGAAGAGCCTAAACTAGAGGAGATGTATCATGAAAAACTCAAAAACCTTGTGGCTGATTGGTGCGATCTCATCAACCCTGCTAGTGATCGCCCTGGCATGTGGCGCTGAAGATGAGCCCACTCCAGCCCCAACTGCTAAGCCGCTACCTGCAGCAACGTTTGCCCCTACGCCAGTACCTACGAGAGCAGCGGTGGTTCCAACAGCCGTCCCTACACCTACTATAGCACCACCGACATTGGCAGAACCCGCGGGCACCGTGGTAGTCGGCTTTGGAGGTTGGTCGTTTGAGGTCTTTGACAATGCCCTCGCAGGTGCAAACGGCACAAGTGGCTATGGCTCACCTATGTTCGACTACTTCATCTATCCTGATGACGAGGCGAACCTGTCCAAAGAGCGGGGAGTGCTGACGGACTGGGAGATGTCCCCCGATGCAAAAACCTGGACCCTTACCCTTCGCAGCGGCATGCGCTGGCACGACGGTCAGAATGTAACCATTGACGACGCCAAATTCACTATAGAGCGTCATACGCAGTCCGATGCTATATGTACCGTGTGTGGCGTATTTCAGAGGAACCTGGAGTCTCTAGAGGTCGTGGACAATCGTGTTTTTAAAGCCCACTTTAAGACGCCCGACCTGTTCGTTCCTCGGTCGCTGCTGGTCCCCTTACAGACCGGCCTTCCTATTATGCCCAAGCACTACTGGGACAAGGTGGGAGGTTCGAAAGGGTTTAATCAGAAACCCTTGGGTAGTGGGCCCTTTAAGTACGTAAACCACCAGATAGGCCAGTTTGTGGAGTTCGAGGCGTTTACAGACTACTGGAACAAATCTCGCATCCCAGGCTTCAAGGTGCTGCGACAGATCATAGTCCCCGAGGTGAGTAGCCGCTTGGCGCTGGTGCAGAGTGGGAATGCCGATATGGTGCAAATGGCTCCCTCCCTCGTGCCTGAAATTAAAAAAGCAGGCTTGCGAATCATGGCCGCCGAGCAGACCTGGAACACTTACCTTTCATTCTCACAGGGTTGGGACCCGACCTTTATCTCCAGCAAGTTGGAGGTCCGGAAGGCAATAAATCTAGCCATTGACCGGAAAGCTGTGGCCAAAGTTTCCTACCCGTCTGAAGAGGCTGGTGGGCCTATCGACCTGCTTATTCCCACGACACAGGAAGGCTATATCACCGATCTAACCCCGTATCCTTATGATCCCGCGGAATCCCGCCGCATACTCAAAAGCGCTGGTCTGGAAGACCTGGAGGTCACCATATACCACTACGATTTCGGCGGCAATAGCCCAGAGCAGTTGATCATGCAGGAGGCTGCAGCCGGCTACCTGGAGCAGGCGGGGATGAAAGTAAAGCTATTCCGCCAGGACTACGGCACCTGGCTCCCCATTGTACAGCAGGGTCAATTGTCACACGGCCCAAAGGAAGTAGTTCTCCATACCTACAACTGGAATGTTGCAGCGACGATTGACAGCAACCTGCGGCTCCTTTTTGTTACCCGCGATGTCGGTGGCAACATACAGGCTTACCCTGACCCTGAGAAACAGCTAGCTAAGTTCTATACAGACTATATAGGCACCCTTGATCCCGTCCGCCGACTGGAAACAGCTCAACAGATGGTCCGCCATATGCATGAAGTCTATGGCTACGTCCCGATCTCGTATAAGAACGACGTATGGGCTGTAGGCCCCAGAATCGCAGAGTGGAAGCCCGCAAAACATTCATCTATCGTGAAGCACTTTGACACGCTGAAGCCCGCGCGTTAGTTACTGAGCCTTGAGCTTGAGCAAACATCTAATGTGGCGGGTCTCTGGTAGGCTTGGTTTCTGTCCCTTCGTAGGGGCAGGTTTCAAACCTGCCCCTATAGGCCTTGACAAATGGGCATTAGCGCTTTATTCAAGGACCAGTAGCATAGGCTAAGGAAAGGTTGCCGACTGACATGCGGCCCGCTTTCCACGGCTGGCGTCTGATATCCAGGGGCAAGTAGGAGATGAACCTTGGGCGTACTGGTGGTATCCCGCCTGATTCAGGCGGTATTTACCCTTCTGGGAGTAAGTATAGCCCTCTTTTTCCTTTCCCATGCCAGCGGCAATCCAGTGGATGCATTCGTACCTATAGAGGCTTCGCCTGAAGACAGGGAAAGGCTGATTCATCACCTTGGGTTTGATAAGCCTGTTTATGTACAGTACTGGAGGTTTATCACTCACGCCGTTCGTGGGGACTTCGGTGAGTCCCTCCGTAACAAACAACCGAACATGAGTTTGGTGAAGGCCCGTTTCTGGAACTCGATCAAGTTGGCTTCGGCAGCTCTCCTTTGGGCATTGTGCATTAGCTTGCCTCTAGGCACTTTGGCCGCGGTCCACCGAGGCAGATTTTGGGACCGGGTGGCCATGACATTAGCCCTCTTCGGCCAATCGTTACCTGCTTTCTTTACCGGGATCCTACTCATCTACATCTTCGCAGTGGTCTTCAATGTGCTGCCGGTCCAGGGTGCCGGTAGCTGGAAGCATTACATCCTCCCGACCATAGCCCTGGGGTGGGGTGTGAGCGCCGCACTGACGCGGCTTCTCAGATCCAGCATGCTGGAGGTGCTGGACAGTGAGTACATCAAGCTGGCGCGTGCTAAGGGCTTAAGGGAGTCCATCGTGGTATGGAAGCATGCTCTAAGGAACGCCCTTATCCCTCTAGTCACGTTCATCGGTTTTACCTGGGGAGTCATAATGGGTGGCGCCATTGCTACAGAAGTGGTCTTTGGGTGGCCTGGTATGGCACGCCTGGCTTACGAGGCGGTAGTAACGCGTGACACCCCACTTCTCCAATCTGTGGTGCTCGTTTGGGCCTCAATCATCATTGGTGCTAACCTGGTGGTGGATCTGCTGTATGGGGTGATCGACCCCACCATCAGGGCTTGATCCCTGTCCGGAGGAGGTAGGAATCACCAATGGCAATAGCCGCTCAGGTGTCAATACCAATACACGTGCGAACCTTTAGAGCGTTGCGGAAGCTCCCTTCCATCCCTACGGTAATTGTCTCGCTGACCATCTTCCTGGCCGTCTTCGCCAACCTGGTAGTACCTCATCCGCCGACGCAGATTCATCTAGAAAAGTCCCGCCAAGCCCCAGCCTTTATTGAAGGAGGTGAGGTAAAATACATCCTCGGTGCTGACCGGTTAGGCAGGGACATACTGAGCCGCATTATTAAAGGGGCGCAAGTGTCCATGATGGTGGTGGCGGTGAGCGTTACCCTAGGGGCGGCTGTTGGAACGGCGATAGGCCTCACCGCTGGTTTTCACGGGGGCTGGCCTGACGCCTTTCTCATGCGTATAGTGGATGCGATGTTGGCATTTCCTGCAATCCTCATCGCCCTGGTATTTGCGGTCACTTTAGGACCCAGCTTCTGGGTGGTGGTAGCTGTAATCACACTGCTTCTATGGGCTCCGTTTGCCAGATTGGTCCGAGGCCAGACCTTGAGCTGGAAAGGGCGCGACTTTGTGAACCTGGCTAAAGTCGCCGGATGCTCCAATCTCCGCATCATCCTTGTACACATCCTGCCAAACGTTAGAGATAGTATAGTGGTCCTTGCCACCCTTCAAGTTGGGTGGGTCATCCTCATTGAGGGCACCTTGAGTTTCTTGGGGGCGGGTATACCGGCGCCGACGCCTACTTGGGGTAGCATGGTGGCTGATGGGCGCGAACTCATACGAAGTGCGTGGTGGATGTCTATGTTCCCAGGTGTGGCTATATTCGCTGTAGTACTCTCTTTCAACCTTTTAGGTGACTGGCTCCGCGATACTCTCGATCCAAGGCTGCGACAGCTTTAGCTGATGGCAGCCAGCAGAGATGATTATCTTGAGCGGACTAAGGCACTTGCCATGCTGTAGGGGCTCTGTTAACATATTGCAGCGAGTTGCACAGGTTGTTGCGACCATGGCAGCATCCAGGCGAATCATAATTTGGGGCCTGCTTACGAGGGGGAAGGTATGCTGGACTTATTAATTAAGAACGGGCTCATCATCGATGGCACCGGGAGCCCCGGGTTTTACGGGGCGGTGCTCGTACAAGGCGACCGCCTCGCAATCCATCGGGGAGATGTCTCACATTTGGAAGCTGCCCGTGTCATAGACGCCATAGGGCATGTGGTCTGTCCTGGATTCATCGACCTCCACTCGCACACAGGTCTGACCATACTGGGAGAGCCTCATCACGACCCAAAGGTGCGTCAGGGCGTCACTACCGAGCTAGTAGGCATTGATGGGATCTCCCACGCTCCTTTTAAGGACCAGGAGCAGTTGCACCAGTACATAAGGCTCGATTCCGGGCTTAATGGCTATCCTCCTATGCCTGCGGACTGGCTGACCGTGGCAGAGTTTCTCAACAAATTCGACAACGAGGTTGCCATCAACATCGCCTACATCCTGGGCAATGGTCCGGTCCGCGTCTGGGCCGTTGGCTGGAATGATCGCCCCGCAACAGGGGATGAGTTGGAGGAAATGAAGTCGGTTGTAAGGGAAGCTATGGAAGAGGGGGCCTGGGGATTATCTACCGGTCTGGACTATCCGCCGGGCTCCTACGCAGACACAGATGAGTTGGTGGCCTTATCAGAAACGGCAGCTCGTATGGGAGGCTTCTATCATACTCATACGAGGGCGAGCCTCCGAGCGAAAGGCTTGTTGGCGCCATGGGAAGAGGCCGTCGAGATTGGCAGGCGCAGCGACATCCCTGTTCATCTGACACACTATCGGCAGCCCGCCCAAGGCGTGGGGAGCCATCTGGACTTTCTTGGTCTGGTTGAGAGGTCTAGAGACGAAGGGATGGATGTCACCTTTGACTGTTACACCTATCCTTACTCGAGTACCACCATCACCATCGGCTTTCCCCACTGGGCCAAGGATGGTGGCCCTAAGGCGTTTATGGCAAGGCTGAAAGACCCGCCAGAGCGGGCCAGGATGAAGAGGGAACTCGCCAGAGAGTGGGTGGAAAACAACTGGCTGACCAACTTTGTCCAACCACAAAACAAAAAGTACGAAGGCCGGCTGCTAACGGATATCGCTGAGATTCGTGGACAGGAACCGGCAGACGCCCTCTTTGATTTGCTTGTGGAGGAGAACCTGGGCATCTGCACGGTGGCTCTCGGCACCAACGCGCAGACCTTGCCATCGTTCGTATCCCACCCCTATGGCATGGTAGCCAGTGACTCGATACTACTGGGCGAGTACCCTAGCCCCAGGAGCTATGGCTGTTTTCCCGTCGTGCTGGCAGAGTTCGTGCGGGCGGAAAAGCAATTGAGACTCCCCGAGGCTATACGGAAGATGACATCTTTCCCGGCCCAGCGCCTCGGTCTGCCCGACCGCGGTTTGCTGAGGGACGGGTTCAAAGCCGACATCGTGATCTTCGATCCCAAAACAGTAAAAACTTACGCTACCAAAGAGAAACCGAAGCAATACCCCGTCGGCATCGAATACGTGATCGTGAATGGCAAGGTAGTGATTGACCAAGGCCAGAACACAGGTGTACTCCCAGGACGTGCACTCCGCAGAGGCCGCGCGTCAACTTAGATAAGTCACGCCTTTGCTGGATGGGAAGGTGGTGTACGACATGCTTTCCCTAACCCTCTGAAACACCAATGTGTCACCTTGAGCAAAGAAGTGGTATGTGAGCCTTGATCTCATCGGACGACGCTTTGTACGGTGCTTTTCACGCTACTTTTGTGTACCGCGCTTCAGGAAGTGACCGTTTCCAGGGGTACCAGCATAATGGCCTTTCTCAATGATTACTTTGCCCCGCGAGATAACCACTTGAGGAGTGCCCTTCACTCTCATCCCTTCGTACATGTTGTAGTCGACGTTCATGTGGTGAGTCCGGGCGCTGATAGTGGTTTCCTCGTTAGGGTCAAATATCACGATATCGGCGTCGCCCCCTACTGCAATAGTACCCTTACGAGGGTATAACTGGAACAGTTTTGCGGGTGTAGTGGAGAAAACATCCACCAAGCGGTTCATATCGATAAGCCCTGAGACCACTCCCCCAGTGTAAAGTAGGCTGAGCCGGTTCTCAATGCCCGGGGCGCCGTTGGGTATCTTGGCGAAGCTGTCCCTTCCCATGCTCTTTTGATCCGCAAAGCGGAAGGCGCAGTGGTCTGTAGATACCACCTGGAGGTCATTCCGCCTGAGGCCATTCCATAGCGCATCCTGGTCCCACTTTTCCCTTATTGGTGGAGTACAAACGTACTTCGCTCCCTCAAACCCTTCTTGTTCATATACACTATTGTCCAAAGTAAGGTAATGCGGGCAGGTCTCAGCGTAGACGTATTTCTGTCTTGTTCTAGACTCCTGCACCTCCTGCAACGCCTCGGCACAGCTCAGGTGGACGAAGTATACGGGGGCTCCAGCAACCGCCGCCATACGGATACCCCGGTGAGTGGCTTCCGCCTCTGTGATAGGTGGCCGTGTAACAGCATGATATTTGGGAGCCGTGTTACCCTCAGCCAGGGCCCTTTTGACAAGGACATCGATCATGTGACCATGTTCTGCGTGCAGGCACACCAGAGCGCCGTTGTCTGCAGCACGGCAGAGGGTCTTAAAAATAGTCTCATCATCCACCATGACACTACCAGGGTAAGCCATGAAGAGCTTGAAGCTGGTGACACCCTCTCGTACCATTTCATCGAGGTCAGGCAGACGGTTGTCAGGTAGGTCCACGACAATCATGTGGAAGCCGTAGTCGATAGCAGCTTTACCTTCTGCCTTTTTGTGCCAGATTTCTAGAGACTCTGAGAGGGAATGGCCACGCTGTTGCACAGCAAAGTCCACAATACTAGTGGTACCACCAAAGGCAGCAGCGATGGTCCCCGTCCGAAAGTCGTCAGAGGTAACAGTACCTGCGAAGGGAAAGTCCAGGTGAGTGTGAGGATCAATGCCTCCGGGGATTATGTACTTTCCCTCGGCATCAATGGTCTTGTCAGCTTCAGCAACCAGGTCTATTCCGATAGCACGGATCTTCTCATCTTCTACTAAAATATCGGCCACATAGTTGTCTGCGGCAGTGAATATGTCTCCACGTTTAATAAGGATACTCATGTAGCCCGCCTTTCTGTTCAACTTACCACTACGTTTTACCGCAGTTACTCATACATCCATGAAGTTGAAGGTCTGCCGCCAATTTATGTAATCTTTAAGTGCGGAAACCAGGTCATACTGAGGAGCGAAGTCCACTTCTTGCATACGACTCACATCATACCAGCGTACATTCTTTCTAGTTGGATCGTCTTTAGGAACCGACCCCACAATTTTAACCTCTGGATAGGCCTCTCGAATTGCTGAGACCATTTCATCCAGATAAAGCGGACGTCCCGTGGCTGTGTTATATACATGGTGTGGTACGGTGGGGATATCCAGCAAGTGACCGATAAAAGATGCCGTGTCTTTGACGTAGATATGGTCCTGGCCAAAGCTCCGCCCTTCGGTAACACCCTTACCAAATGGGGAGGGCTCGATGGGCTCACCTCGAACTGCTTTACCCGCCCACTCATAGAGCAAGGACAGACGCGAGTGATATGGTGTTATCCTTTCCATAGTACCCCAGTTCTGCGACAGCCGCAGACTCGCGGTCTCGAAGCCGTACAGTTCTCCGAAACGTTGGGTGAGAAGTTCGCTAGCGTACTTGGTGATACCGTAGATCCCTCGGGGCTTCAGAGGCATGTCTTCTTGTAACCGTTGCTCGGAGGGGGGGGTGCCACCGTATACAGCTATAGAGCTAATGTAAATAAACCGCTTCGCTGCTAACCGATGGGCCAATTCCAATAGATTAGCGGTGCCTTCCAAGTTTATGGCAACTGCTCTTCGACCGTTGTTCTTCTCGATGTCTCCGTAAGGGGTGTATGTCGCTACATGGACGATCTTGTCAATTTTGTGAAAAGTAGACACCATTTCCATAATCATTGGATTAACAATATCCCCTGTGAGCCATGTCACTTGTTTTGACCAGGGTTCTACGTCTTTATGCGACAAATCGTCCGGTGATACTATATCCAGAGAGATTACCTGATGACCCCGCGCAGCCAGTTCCCTTACGATGTTGGCCCCGATGGTGCCATATCCACCAGTAACTAAAGTCGCCATACTAACCTCCTAATGTATCAAATTGGTGAAATCTGCCGTTGTTTCACTAGCGATCTTCGCCTTCTCGCGCCAGGGACACCCCGCAAAATACGCTCCAGAATCTCCCGAGACCTGGGGAAGGCTTCAAACCCCATTTATCCTTAGACAAGCTCTCAGGATGAACAGTCCAAGAATATGATAGACACCTTCTCCTGAACTTCTCAAAACGTGAGAGTCTCGTTATATGCACCGAATCTTCAAAAGAATCCTCAGTATAAGTGACAGGCAACTTTATGACCCGGAGCCAACTCGCGCAGCTCGGGCGCCTCCGCTACACAACGATCGAAGGCAAAGGGACACCGGGTATGGAACCGACAGCCGGGTGGCGGCCTGGTGGGTGAAGGTACCTCAGTGGGTAGAACAATGGCTTCAGTTTGCTCATCAGGGCGTATAGGCAGTGCTGCGGAGATCAAAGCCTTAGTGTACGGGTGAAGGGGATTAGTGAACAGTTCCTCCGAATCAGCTTCCTCCACAATCTCCCCGAGATACATCACTGCAACCCGGTGGCTGAGATAGCGCACCGTAGCCAGATTGTGAGCGATAAGCAAATAGGTCAGACCGTACTGGACTTGGAGGTCTTTGAGTAGGTTCATGATCTGCGCACGAATCGAGACATCCAGAGCGGAGACAGGCTCATCCAGGACAACGATCTGTGGGTTCAACGCCAGAGCCCGGGCAACAGCAATTCGTTGTCGCTGGCCGCCACTGAATTCGTGTGGGAAGTTGTTGGCTGACATCGGTTCCAGTCCCACGTTAAGGAGCAGCTCCTGTACGCGCTCCTTTATCTTTGATTTGGATACATCATTGTTCACCACCAGAGGTTCGGCTATGATGTCGCCGACTCGCATCCGTGGGTTCAACGAGCTCCAGGGGTCCTGGAACACAGCCTGAACCGCTGCTCTATACTGACGCATATCCTGACCTTTAAGCTTACCGATATCTTTGCCGGAGAAGTAAATGGCCCCCGCAGTGGGCTCCTCTAGCAAAAGAATCAGTTTGGCAGTTGTGGTCTTCCCACACCCAGACTCCCCCACCAAGCTAAAGGTCTCCTGAGGCCGAATGAAAAAGGAGATGCCATCTACCGCTCGGACCCACGCCCGCGTCGGGCTAAAGGGTAATTTCCCGCGTACCGGGAAATGCTTTTGGAGGTCCTTCACCTCCAGGAGTACATCGCTATTGCTATTCATTCTAGATATCTCCAGCAACTGACTGCATGGCCGGGCGCTAACTCCTTCTGTGGCGGGAAGTCTTCCCAGCACCTGCTCTGGACGTACGGGCATCGGTTAGCGAAGGGGCACCCGGGGTTCAAGTTATATATAGGTGGTGGCTGGCCCTCAATGGAGTAGAGGCGCGTGACCCGCTCCTTCACATCTGGGACGGAGTTTAACAGAGCCTCTGTGTACGGATGAGCTGGGCTTTTAAACAAGGTCTTGGTATCCGCGGTCTCCACTATCTTGCCAGCATACATCACCGCCACCCGATCACACATACGAGCTACCACACCAAAGTCATGGGTGATGAATATTATACATAAGTTCGCTTGTTGCTGAATCTCTTTCAGCAGTTCCAAGTATGCTGCCTGAATAGTCACATCCAAGGCAGTAGTCGGTTCGTCAGCAATCAGTATCTCAGGGCTGGAGGAAAGGGCAATAGCTCCCACAGCGCGTTGCCGCATCCCACCACTGAACTGGTAAGGATAGCTGCTCAGACGCGCCCCAGGATCAGGAATGCGTAGCATATGTAGCAATTGGATTGCTCTTTCCTTAAGAGTGCGGCCTCGCAGCCCCTGGTGTAAACGGAGCGATTCATACACCTGATCTCCAATGGTAAATACCGGGTTTAGAGTAGTCATAGGGTCTTGGAGTACGATTGAGATGTGCTTTCCCCTGTACCGTCGCATTTCGCTTTCCCGCTTTTGCAGCAGGTCCTCTCCTTGGAAAACCACCTGCCCCCCCACTATGCGTGATGCTGGCTTAGGATTGAGCCGCATGATGGAAAGAGCGGTCATGCTTTTGCCACATCCCGATTCACCCACCAGGCCCAGAGTCTCACCTTGCTTGAGATCAAAGCTTACTCCGTCAACCGCCTTTCCAACGCCACGTTTGGTGAAAAAGTAGGTTTTAAGGTCCCGGACCTGGAGTACTAGATTATCTGTCTTTGCAGGCTGCGGTTTCGTGGCTAACTCTCCCTTCAAGTGATGACCTCCTGAGGATTGACGTAGGGCGACAGATGGCAGCCCTCATACCAACCTGGGGGTTACTCCAGCCAATATCAGCCTTGCCAGCCAACCGACCAGCGCCCCGGCCTTTGGCGTCCCTGGCGGGAACACAGGAGCTGTCCAGAGCTTCGTAGGGGCACTGCCTGCCCTGAAGGGACTCCACCAGATAGCAGAAGAGGGCAACGATGGCACCAAAGTGGCGCCGCATCAGACGGTTGATCTGTCCCCGATAGGGCAGTGTTGGGAAGGCAGGGCGCAGATGTTTCCTGGCACAGCGGTAGAAGTTCCGCCCGCTTTGGAAACGTTCACACTGACCGAAGTGGGCCAGGATAACCACCTCTTAAAGTTGGCGCAGCTTTGGATCTAACACGTCGCGGAGCCAGTCGCCGAATAAATTAAAGGCGAGTACCACAAGTATGATAGCAATCCCTGGGAAGACTGAGATCCACCAGGCCGATTCAACAAAGTCCCGGCCCTCGGCTACCATGCTGCCCCATGTGGGAGTTGGAGGAGGTATGCCTACTCCTAGGAAACCGAGGGACGCCTCCACGAGAATAGCCCATCCGACTTGAAGAGTAGAAAGCACCACTACGCTGTTCATTACCATGGGCAAAATATGTCTAATGACAATGTAGGGTCCAGATGCGCCAGACACGCGTGCCAGTAATACAAAATCTCGGTCCCTCAAGACGAGGGTTTCGCCACGAACCAGGCGGGCATATCTGGCCCACACGATAAGCACCAGGACAATAACCACCACCCAGAAGCCTGGCCCTACCGTAATAGCCAGGACAAGGGCCAGCAAGATAGAAGGGAACGCAAGCATACCGTCTACCACCCGCATGATTAAGGCATCTACCCAACCGCCCTTGTAACCAGCTATAAGGCCTAGAGTTGTACCCAGGACCCCCGCTAGGACAATGGCGGCCCCAGCTACTGCAAGGGAAATGCGGGTGCCGGTTAAGATGCGGCTCAAGATGTCACGCCCCTTACGGTCCGTACCGAGGACATAGTTCCAGTTACCATCTGACACAAAAGCAGGCGGGAGTTCTCCTTCTCGAGGGTTGATATCCACAGGAGAGTGCGG
>CAYWGG010000069.1:0-11536 GCA_964457285.1 uncultured Dehalococcoidia bacterium | reverse complement strand
ACACGCGTAAGATCGTCGGCAGCGTCAGATGTGTATAAGAGACAGGTGCTGGGAAAGGATAGTGAAAACCACCTCCGAAATGGGGTCGTAGCGCGGCTCCCAGGGGAAGGGTGCGTACTCTTTCCACAGGACCTCAAGGACTTCGGCAGCGGTGAGGCCAGCCTGTTCTGACCCTTCGGAGTAGGCGTCATGAGCCGAGGCAGCAGCTTCAACTTGCTCCATTTTCTGGCCTTTCCCTCGTGTCGCTCCACCCTAGCCTCTGCCTCCCTTCTACCCTTTCCGCCTCCCCACCATCGGCATTTCCACTGCCCTACCCTACCCCCTCCCACACTTTTGGTCCTGAGCGCAGTCAAAAGAACACTAGCCCCAGAATGGGGCAGACTGATTGTAACACTTTTTTCTACCGTCATCTATCATCGGCATCTGTTCAACCCTCTTACAAAATCCGCCAGCGTGCCCTATAATGTGGAAGCCAGGTCGTATAGGCCGTATGGAGTAACCCAGATAGACTATAAGGGGGTAGGTATGGTTGATTATCAGACTGGAGTAAACGTGATTCTGGGCGGGAGTGTGGGGCCACGCATCAGGGCCTCCCTTGAGGAGTATGCCCGGCGGAAAGGGATGCCGTTGGGGGAGTACGTCAAGACTCACACCGGTTTTATGGCGGCGCTTCTGGCCCTGAACAAAGCATCGGGGATGAGAGTCTATGACGTGATCGAGGATGAGGCCTTCGATGACTCTGTCATCGCAGCCCGGCGCAGGGGGCCCAGCTTCATCTTTGATGACCAGACCCACATCTTCTTCCGGAGAAGCGGCCATGCGGATACTACTTCTCCTGAGGGACAAGGGTTCCTCGAGTTCCTGGGTGGAGGTAGAAAGTCCATCGTTCCGGGCGCTCAGGGGATCGTGGACATGACCAAGGACACCTGGGTGAAGGAGGTCTTCTTCGATTCGGTTACCGACGTGACCTTCCTCAACACCCTGGCCTTCGGCGAGTACTTCGGCGGGAAGGACTTTTTTGGCACGGAAGAGTGCGTGGAGGTGGGGAACGAGGTCAATGAGCTATACCCTGGACGAGTCCTTACCCTTGGCACCATCGAGCCCAACCGGGAGGGACACCTTGAGAGACTAGAGTACTATTTCAGGGGATTGAAGATGACAGGCCTCAAGCTCTATCCCTGGGATGCTACGTCCAAGGGTGGCTGGTGGGCGGACGATGAGAAGCTGGCCTATCCCCTTTGGGAGAAGTGCCTCGAGCTGGGGATAGACAAAATTCACATCCACAAAGGGCTTCCCGCCTCCTTCACCATGGCCAAGTATGTCCATCCTATGGACCTGGACCTGCCAATCAGGGATTTCCCGAGGCTCAACTTCATCGTCTACCACGCGGGCTTCCCCTACATAGATGAGCTAGCCTCTATTAACACGGGCAGGCCCCATCGCCCCAACCTGTATGTGGACCTGGGCTCCACCTTCGCCCTCCAGGTAAACACCCCGGTAGCCCTTGCCCACAACATGGGGAAGCTGCTGACGCACATCGGCGCCGATCACATGTGCTGGGGGACCGACACTCCTATATGGGGCTCGCCCCAGTGGCAGATTGAGGCCCTACGCAAGCTCACCATCCCCGACGAGCTGATTGCTGGGTATGGGTACCCGGAGTTCACCGACGCCGACAAGGACCTGATCTTCGGAAGGAACATGGCGAGGCTCTATGGGGTTGACGTGGACAGGGTGAAGAACCAGATTAAAAACGACAGAATATCTCGTGCCAGAGCCGCAGCAGGCGTACGCTAAACTCCCGATACAATGAACCCACCCTTCGACAAGCCCAGGGCGAGCGGGCAATACTTACCGCTCATGGTGAGCTTGTCGAACCATGACCACAGAGACACGGAGGCTCAGACCCTCACCCCGGCTTTCGGCCATCCCTCTCCCAATGGGAGAGGGGCCGGGGATGAGGACTATGCCACATGTAGGAGGCAAAAGGCCATGCCCAGATACGACTACAGGTGCCTTGATTGTGACCAGACCTTCGAGGCCACTCATAGTATGAGCGCTGGCCCGCTGGGGGAGTGTCTACTGTGTGGAGGTGAGCGTGTACAGAAGCTCATCTCGCTTCCCATGATCAATACCATAAAGTCAGGCAGCCCCACCGGTGCCAGGTATGAGAAGCTGAGCAAGAAGGAGATCGTAGATATGGAGGCGGCGCCCCTTGCCGCTATGGAAGAGCAGGATGGGATGAAGGAGAAGCTGGCGATTATGTACGGTGGGAAGCTGGACTGATTAGCAACAGTCAAATCTAATCTGATAGCACCCATCCTGACCGATGGGTGAGGATTGAAACAAACAAGGAGAGCGATGCCCAAGGAGTTTGTCAAAGTAGCACGCACCGATGAGGTACGCCCCGGTGAAAAGAAGCAAGTGAAGATAGGGGATGAGTATATTCTGCTGGTCCACTTTGGTGGGCGTTACTACGCTATGGACGGTGTGTGTCCCCACGCCTTCGCCCTGCTATCTTATGGACAGATGTATGGCGAGGAGTTGATGTGCCCAGTTCATGGGGCTGTGTTCAACATCAAGACGGGTGCGGTGCTGTCGCCTCCGGCCAACGAAAACCTCGCCGTTTACCCCGTGAGGATAGAGGGCGATTATATTCTGGTCGGGCCACCTGAATCCAAGAAGTGAGGCTCTTCGGACTTTCGTGTGGTATAACCCTCACCCCCGGCCTCTCTCCCAATGGGAGAGGGGTGGCCGAAGGCCAGGGTGAGGGTCAATTCCACATAAAACTTTGAAGAACCAGAAGTGAAGCATACCTAGCCTCTTTAGGATGCTACTACCATCGAGCAGGAGAGACCTATGCCCGAGGGGTTCATTAAGGTCGCTCGTACCGACCAGCTCCCGCCGGGTAGGATGATGCTGGTGGAGCTTGGGCGGTACGAGCGGGTCCTGCTGGTCAACCTGGAAGGCGGCTATTACGCTGTCGAGGAGCTATGCCCCCACTCAGGCGCCGCCCTGTCTGAAGGTGACCTCTACGGTGAAGAGGTAGAATGTCCTCTGCACAGCAGCATGTTCAACGTCAAAACTGGCAAGGTGTTATCTCCCCCTGCCGATGAAGACCTCAAGGCGTACCAGGTCAGGGTAGAGGGCAACGACATACTCCTCGGGCCTCCGGCTTAAGGGGAATATACCACGCGCCTGCCCTGGTCTGACGCCGCCTGGACAGCTTCCACCAGCTTGTGTCGAGCTATCGCCGTATCGAAGTCCGGCTCTACTCGCCGGTCTTCGCCGATAGCCTGGGCGAAGGCCTGGTACATACGGGCCACGTTGAAGGGTTCGCCCTGGGGCACTCCCTCGGGTACATAAGAGAGACGCTCCGGAATCGGTAGCTCCTGGAGGTCGCGGTCAGAGCCCCGTGCTCCCTCAATGTGGACGGGGTCTATCTGAGCGGTCAGGTCTGTGGAGGCCACCAGAGTGCCCTCGCGCCCATATATCTCCAGCCTCATGCCGCTACCGTGCCAGGGAACGGCTGCGACGTGCACCGACGCCACCGCTCCGTTGGCAAGCCTGCCACTTACCAGGACGTTGTCTGGGGCGGTCACGTCTACCATACGGTTGGTGTCGCTCTCGTACCACCGGGGCACCTGGGTGCTTACCACACTTGAGACCTCGCTGAACTCGCCAACGCACATGCAGAAGCAGTCCACGGAGTGGCCGAAGGGGATGGTCAGCGTGGTGGCTCCCAGGGAACGGTCCCGCTGCCACGTTCTGCCTGAGGTGCGGGTGAGCACGCCCGGACGGACCTGGACCAGATGACAGGAAAGCACCTCACCTACGTACCCCTCATCGATGAGCTCCTTGAGCCTGAGAAAGGCCGGCGCGAACCGGCCCTGGAGGCCCACCATGGTGTGGACGCCTTTTGACCGGGCCAGGTCAGCCATCTCTTGGGTCTCCTGAAGGCTAGCTCCCAGGGGCCACTCGGTGAGGACGTGTTTCCCGGCATTTAGGGCATCCATGGTGAGCCGGTAGTGTTGCGGGACCCGCACCACTACAGCGATGGCGTCAATCTCCGGGTGGCTTAGCAGGTCCAGATGATTGTGGAAAGCGAGAGGCACGCCATACTCTCTGGCCGTCTCCTCGGCCGTCTCCTGATGGGCGGTGCACACGGCGGCCAGCTCATACTCCGGCAGATGGACAAGGGCCGGCAGGTGGGCACGCGTGCCCCAGCCATATCTCACGTTTGCTCCGATGACCCCCAGGCGAATTTTTTGGCCCTGCGCCATAGAACCCTCCTTTCCCTTTTTTCTACCCTGCTACCAGCCCCCCATAAGTTTCTGGGCGGCGGTCTCGGAAAAACTGCCAGGTTGTGCGGACATCGTTGATCTCATCCAGGTCCAGGTCAGCTACAACTACCTCGTCCTTGTCTCGCGACCCCTGGGCAATGATCCGCCCTCGTGGGTTGCAGAAATAGCTCTTTCCATAGAACTCACCTATGTCCCAGGGTTTTTCATGCCCAACCCGGTTGATGGCGCCGACAAAGTAGCCGTTGGCTACCGCGTGGGCAGGCTGTTCCAACTCCCATAGGTACTCCGATAGCCCGGCGACGGTCGCCGAAGGGTTGAAGACGATCTCTGCCCCATTGAGGCCCAGCGCCCGCGCCCCCTCGGGGAAGTGGCGGTCGTAGCAAATGTAAACGCCAATGCTCCCAATCCTGGTGCGGAAGACGGGATAACCGGTGTTACCCGGCCTAAAGTAGAACTTTTCCCAGAAGCCGGGTGGCAGGTGTGGAATATGGGTCTTCCGGTACTTGCCCAGATAAGTCCCATCGGAGTCCAGCACCGCCGCCGTGTTGTAGTATACGCCGGTCATCTCCTCTTCATAGATGGGCACGACCATTACCATTCTGTACTTCTTCGCCAGCTCTTGCATGAGGCGGACCGTTGGACCTTCGGAGATGCGCTCCACCATAGAATACCACCGGGCGTCCTGCTCGGCGCAGAAGTAGGGGCCGTAGAAAAGCTCCTGCAAGCACAGGACCTCTACCCCCTTTTTCGCTGCCTCCTCTATGAGGGCGACGTGCTTGTCTATCATCAGCTTTTTCAGCCTCTCCAACGGCTGTGAGGCATCCTCACCCAAACAGGCCTGAATCAGGCCAGCTCGGACTACCCTCGGCATATTTCCTCCCCCTTCTTTCAGCTTCTCCTTCGCTCTCCTCAGGGCTTGGGCTCAGGACAGGCCACACAACTATGGGGGAGCAAAGGCGTCTATGATCTCTGCGATGTTGGGGGTCAGAGGGCAGAGCACCGGATAAGAGGCCCCGGCGTCCAGGTACTCCTGGACGCGCTGGCGGCACATCTCCGGAGTGCCAGCAGCACAAAGCATATCTACGACGATGTCGTCCACGAGGGGCATAGCGGCCTCGATGCCACCCTCTCGTGGCGGCCATCCCCCCATAGTATCGTGGATGTGCTGGACCAGCTCATCATCCACTCCGCTGGCTCTGGCGATGTGAGGCTGCTGCCCCATGTACATAGTGACGGCGTACCGTGCGGCGTTTCTTGCGACCTCCACGTCCTCGGACATCGCCACAGCCATCATCTGAGGCATATCAATGTCCTGGATATGGCGACCAGCCCGCTCAGCGCCCCTCTGGACTCGCTCTAGCGAGCCGCGCAGGTACTGCACCGAGGTAAAGAAGTTGTGGAAGACCCCGTCGGCTATCTCACCGGCCAGCTCCATCATGCGGGGCCCTGTAGCGCCGATGTATATGGGCACCTTTTTTGGAGTACAGGGCACGCCGAAGCCCAGGTCCAGGCGCAAGTCTCGCACTTTGACCGCCTCACCCTCGTAGGTGACTGTCTCCATGTTGAGAAGCCGCCGGACAACGGTCACGTACTCACGCATAGCGGTGAGCGGCTTGCGGCGGTTGATGCCTTGCTTCCATGCCAGCGGGTCCCAGTACGCCCCGATACCGAGAATCACCCGCCCATTGCACAGCTCGTGGAGGGTGGCGAGAGTCATTGCCATCAGGGCGGCTGTGCGGGTCCAGTTGTTGACCACACCCGTCGCCAGCTTGATCCGCTCCGTGGCCGATGCGAAGGCGGCCAGGGGTGTGATGGCGTCTCGCACAAGGCGTGTCTCACAGACCCACACCGACTCAAATCCCTTCTGCTCAGCATACTGGGCCAGCTTGATCTGCTCCGCCAGCCCGGGCCTGTCCAGGAATATAAGACCTACACGCTCTATCACGGCCTCCTTAGGGGTACTAAGCTATAAGCTCGAGGGTTCCCAGATCAGGTCTTTCAGAGTTACCGTGTGTAATTGCTCATGTCCCAGACGTTCACTGGCATCCAGGATTTCCAGACCTACTATGTGGCCTTGATCATCCAGAAGGACCGTTACACCTTCTTCAATGTCAATAGAATCGGCTGCTGGCACTGGGCGGAGCTCTATGTAGAGGATATCGGCTTCATTGTCGTGAGTGACGAGCATGGACTCTCCTACCACGGCCTTTTTCTCGGCGTTACGGTTATGACAAGAATATAGTCTGATTCCTCTTTGAAGGTGACTCTTATAAAACGTTCACCAAACTGCTTGATAGCATTAAGCCTTCCTTTTTCTATCGGTATAATCCTGTCCGGATTTTGCAGGGTAGCCATGACCTCTTCTGGGTCAATGCTCCAGAACCTCACAGTACGTCTGGCATGTCTAGTATAGCGAACAGGTTTCATCTATACCAGGCCCAAAATCCTCTGGAGACACGCCATCACCTCTGGTAACGGCTCCTGCCAGAGCCAGGCCGCCTCCACCCAGAAGCCAGGGAGAGCTTCCGACTTGGCCTGTCCTGCCCTGACCACTTCTCGCTCGTAGCCTGTCTCCCTTTTCCAGTCGATGATAAGTTGTTGCCGGGCCTCGTCTACGAACCATAGCTCAGTAACACCAGCCTCCTGATACATTCGACGCTTCTCTCCCAGGTCGTAGCGGCGAGTGGACTCAGAGAGCACTTCCACTACCATATCCGCAGCGCCTTCAAACTCTTTCGTCAAGGGCAATGGCACACGCTCTTGGCGGATGTAAAGGATGTCAGGCGCAAATTTCCGGGATGTGGCGAGGTGCATAATCGAGTTTGGACCCAGCACTAGGCCTGATCCCTTCGCTTCGGTGTAGAGCCTCATCAGGCTGCTTAGAAAGCCTGCAAGATAGTCATGCCTCAATGTAGTTGGGGAATGTACGATCATCTCTCCATCCAGCAATTCCGCTTTAGTATCCTCGTCGGTCCAGGAGTCAAAATCCGACTCGGAGACTCCAAAAATTCTTATTAGATAGGGCAATTCCAACCTATGCTTGCCCAATAGGACCTCTACCATGAGAAAGGCCTCCTGGAAAGCCTGCCTCCCTGCGTCGCTTTCTCTACCGTGCGCCTGAAAAGGATCAACCTTCGGCCCGCTCGATGAGCACGTTCGACGGCAAGGTCGGGTCGAGGACCTTCTGGGCGCTCTCGATGCCGGCGACTGGCAGGGTAGCAGGGTCTATCAGGCCGAGCT
This sequence comes from uncultured Dehalococcoidia bacterium, assembly GCA_964457285.1. Classification (GTDB taxonomy): domain Bacteria; phylum Chloroflexota; class Dehalococcoidia; order Lucifugimonadales; family JAGWBF01; genus CAYWGG01. Next base: position 3,992 of record CAYWGG010000069.1, on the reverse strand, counting down.
GGACGAGCACCGAAGACTGGTCCCAGTAGATGTGTTCATGGGCAAGCTTGCCGTCACGGAAATGGACGACAACGACCAGCGGGACCTCGACCCGTTTCCCGGTGGGTGGTATGCCCGGTAGCATCCAATCCATTCTGATTGTGTGGGTGAACTTAAAGACCATTTCATCAACTAACTGGTCGTTGCCGATAGTCCGCGAGACCGGGACTATCTCAGTGTCGGGAGGCATCAGCGGGATGAAGCGTCTGGCGTAGAACTCCCGTAGCTGGTTCCGGCCGACGCCTCCCGTCAGCACTGGCACATGGTTCACGTAAGCATCCTCGACCATGGTGTTGAGGGTCTCCTCAGTTTCGCGGGCCGAAAACTCATATTTCAAGTGCTCCTCCCAGAGGTCGGACAAGGCTTGCTGAGAGGGGGTGAGACTTGCACCCGCCTGAGGTTTCACTTTCTGGTTCATAGCAGACCCCATTCTCCAGGATGACTAACGGTGAGTCCCACGTTTCAGGAAGCTGCCATCGCCAGGGATGCCGACGTACTTTCTGCCCTCAACGATCACCTTGCCGCGGGAGAGGACGACCTGGGGTATGCCCTTTACCCTCATTCCTTCGTACATGTTGTAGTCAACGTTCATGTGGTGCGTTCCAGCGCTGATGGTGGCCTCCTCCTCGGGATCGAATATCACCATATCGGCGTCGCCGCCGACGGCAATGGTGCCCTTGCGGGGGAATAGCCCGAACAGTTTGGCGGGGGTAGTGGAGAAGACCTCCACCAGTCGGTTCATATCAATAAGTCCCGACGACACACCCTTTGTGTAGAGGAGGCTGAGGCGATTCTCGATCCCCGGGCCGCCGTTGGGTATCTTGGAGAAATCGTCTCGTCCCAGGGACTTCTGGTCAGCGAAGCGGAAAGCGCAGTGGTCGGTGGACACCACCTGGAGGTCGTTCCGCCTCAGGCCCTTCCACAGCTCGTCCTGGTGCAGCTTATCCCTGAGGGGCGGAGTAAGGACGTATTTCGCTCCCTCAAACCCCTCCTGGTCGTATAGGCTATTGTCCAGGGTGAGGTAGTGGGGGCAGGTCTCGGCGTAGACGTACTTCTGCTTTGCCCTGGCAGCCTGTACCTCCTCCAGGGCCTCGGCGCAGCTAAGGTGGACAAAGTATACGGGGGCTCCAGCAACCTCCGCCATGCGGATGGCCCGGTGAGTAGCTTCGGCTTCTGTAGTGGGGGGGCGTGTGATGGCGTGGTATCTGGGCGCTGTCTTGCCCTCGGCCAGGGCCGCTTTAACAAGGACATCAATCATATGACCATGCTCCGCGTGGAGGCATACGAAGGCGCCGTTGTTTGCGGCGCGGCTGAGGGTCTTGAAGATAGTAGTGTCATCTACCATCACAGCGCCGGGGTAGGCCATAAACAGCTTGAAACTGGTAACGCCTTGCTGTACCATCTCGTCCAGCTCGGGCAGGCGGCTATCGGGCAGGTCTAAAACAATCATGTGGAAGCCGTAGTCAATGGCGGCCTTGCCTTCCGCCTTGCCATGCCATACTTCCAGGGACTCTGAGAGGGCGTGGCCGCGCCTTTGCACGGCGAAGTCCACAATGCTGGTGGTGCCGCCGATGGCGGCGGCGATGGTGCCCGTCCGAAAGTCGTCGGAGCTGACAGTGCCACCGAAAGGGAAGTCCAGGTGGGTATGAGGGTCAACGCCTCCAGGGATCACGTACTTGCCCGTGGCGTCAATGGTCACCTCAGCCTCGGCGACCAGGTCTGTTCCGATAGTACGGATTTTCTCGTCGTCTACCAGGATGTCAGCGACGTAGTTGTCAACGGCAGTGATGATGTTGCCATTCTTGATAAGGATATTCATAGCGGCCTCCTCATACTCAGGCCTCGACCTCTGGGCCGTTTGCTGGGCCATCAGGGTTCTACCTGCGCCGCGGCGCCGCCGCGATTACACGAGCAGCCATCTCTCTGTCAATGCCACGCGGCCACTCTCGCTTTGATGGATCGCTAATCCGGATCACCAGCTGTGGCCCCAACCCCTCGATCTCCATACGGATTACGTCGCCGTCCTGCACCGCCCCAATCTGCTGGTGGTTAACTCCCGTGGCGATCACATCGCCCGGCTCCAGCGTGGTGACCTTGGAGAACTCCGAGATAAGCTCTCGTATGGGATGGGCCATGTCGCTGGTGGGGAAGTCGTGGCGGGGATCGTCGTTGTTCCACAGCCGTACCCGGAGGTTCTGAGGATCGGGAATCTCATCGGCAGTCACCAGAGCCGGGCCTATAGGGGCGAAGGTATCCCAGCACTTGCCCAGGAAGAAGCTGTTCCCCACAGCCCCCTGGAGGCCGCGCGCCGACATGTCCAGGAAGTTACAGTACCCGAAGATGTGAGACAGCGCGTCGTCCTGGCTGACCTTGGTAGCCGTCTTGCCTATCACAAAAGCCAACTCCGCCTCATGATGGAACACGGAGGCCGGCGCCGGGGGAAGCTCGCAGGTATCGCCGGTGCCGATGACGGCGTTGGGGGACTTCAGGAAAGCGTCTACTACGGCCGGCTCCCGCTGGCCGAACTCCAGGTAGTTCACAGCAGCGCATATCAGCTTGGATGGCCTGGGCACGGGAGGGCGCAGCCTGACGTTTTCCAGGGGCACACCCCTCTTGCCACGGATGGCGGACTCGATCCTGGGCTTCATCTCGTCCCAGCGCGTGATGGTCTCCTCTATCATGTCCTGTGGCTTGCGAAACTCCTGGCCTTCCAGGGCCTCCATTGCATCCACCACCATATTGCCCCGTATCACACCAAGGCGATAGTCGTTGAATAGGACCAGCTTCATGTCGCATACCTCCTCATTACCATGTACGTGCATCATTCTTAATGATCAGGCCACTCCAGAGAACCACGGAACAGTTTGCAGTATAACAAAGCTTCACAGCGCCATCAACATTACCGCCCTGGAGCCCTCAGCGTAGAAAACTCGGGGGACCGAAAGACTGTATTGGCTATGTTCATGGCGGACCTTGCGGGAAGCACTCCCACGTAGAAGACTAGATGCATGAAAAGCTCCATTATCTCAGTCCTGGTTATTCCGTTGCGGAGGGCTCCCTCCACCATCCGGCGGATGAATTGGTCGTAGCGCCCTTGCGCAACCTGGGCTGCCAGAGTGCAGATAATGCGACTTTTCGTATCTAGCCCGGGCCGTGTCCAGATGGCCCCCCAGAGGTATTCTTGCATCAACACGTCTAGCTCGTGTTCCTCCTGGGTAGGCTCCACAGTGTAGTAGCCAAATACGTCGGGTATCAACTCTCTGTGTTTGGCTATACCTCTCTCGTACAGGGCCTCTGGCTCCACCGTTGGATCGAAAAGCTGTGGAGGGTTAAAATCAATCCCCCTGTCCTCGAAGATCTCCTTGGTCACAGCCAGGGCGATATAGGCAGCCGGTATGCCTCCGTAGAAGGCGCTCATCATGAGTATCTCGACGATCTCCTCAGGCATCACGCCTATATTGAGGGCATTACGTATTTGGGCCCGCAAGACCTGGCGGTCCGCTCGTAGCACCGTGGCTGCGGTCAAGGTTGCCATGATACGATGTTTGACGTCCAGGCCGGGTCGGCTCCAGATGGAACCGTAAAGGCACTCCGTAGATATGCGGTACATATCTGGCGCCAGGTCATAAGCGTCGGGAACGGACCCCCTGAACACCCTTCCCTGGCCCCCCGCAAGGCGGGCCCGCATCTCTGCGCCCTTCTGGAAACGCTCTTCCGAAGTAGTCATCCACTCCTCCTTCTCCCGTCCATTTCTCTGAGTATCGAAGCCGGCCTCTTAAGAAACCGGCTGTCCAGATAGCCAGTCTGTCATCCGAGACGGGAAAGCCCTGTTCTCTTACTCGCGAAGGGTGGCTTCAACATAGCACAAAAGCGGCTGTCTGCCAACAGTCTCCAGGGCCTTTCGATTCTCCAAGGTGTCCAAACAATTGTCATTGCGAGCGAAGCGAAGCAAT
>CAYWGG010000068.1:0-11622 GCA_964457285.1 uncultured Dehalococcoidia bacterium | reverse complement strand
AGGCGTGATATACTATATTTACCTTAAACGTCCTCTGGGCTTTAGACTGAGGTGAAACTATGCCGATTAGCAGAACACATTTTGAGCTAGGCATAACTGGTGAAATAGAAGACTGGATGAAAAAAATCTACACTTTCCTAGCGGAGAATGAAGAAACGGCCTACACCCAGAAGGAAATAGCAGATGCCCTTGGAGTTAAGGAGGTTAATGGCTGGGCAACCCAAGGGGAGTTAAAGGCAATCGAGCTTTTTGGTAAAGCCCTTGAAATGTTAGACGCGATAGATTGTATAGAATCAAGAGAAATTGGGGGCATCCATTACTTTGCAATAGGTCCTCGTCGTGACCTGGAGAAACTCCTGTCGGTAGAGGTGCCCCCCCTTTTGAGGTGAAAGAATGGGTAAAGGGAAAGTGGTCCAGGTTATCGGCACAGTGGTGGACGTGGAGTTCCCTCCCGACGAACTCCCCACCCTGTTCAACGCTATAGAAATAGATAACAAGGGAGAGAAGCTAACCCTTGAGGTGGAGCAACACATAGGCAATAACTGGGTACGATGCCTGGCCCTGGGCCCCACAGAAGGGCTCTCCAGGGGAGCTGAGGTTGTAGATACGGGCAGGCCAGTGATGGTGCCTGTGGGACAGGAGACCCTGGGACGCCTGTTTAATGTGATGGGTGAGCCTCTGGACAACCTGGGGCCCGTGGAGCCCCCCCAGCACTGGCCCATCCACAGGCCGCCACCCTCCTTCGAGGACCAGGAGACCACCACAGCGCTTCTGGAAACTGGAATAAAAGTCTTCGACTTGATAACTCCCTTCATGAAGGGTGGCAAGGTAGGAGCTTATGGGGGCGCTGGCGTCGGCAAGACCGTCATCATCATGGAGCTGATACGGAACATCGCCCAGGTACACAAAGGTGTCTCCGTTTTCGCCGGTGTGGGCGAGCGCTCCAGAGAGGGAAACGACCTCTGGCACGAGATGCGGACTTCGGGGGTGATGGAAAACACCGTCCTGGTCTTCGGTCAGATGAATGAACCTCCGGGCGTGCGGGCCAGGGTTGGGCTTACGGGACTCACCATGGCCGAGTACTTCCGGGACGAGCAGAACCAGGATGTCCTCCTGTTCATAGACAACATCTACAGATACATCCTGGCGGGTATGGAGGTATCGGCCCTCCTGGGACGAATGCCCTCGGCGGTGGGCTACCAACCCACCCTGGCTACCGAGATGGGAGCCCTGGAGGAGCGCATTACGTCCACCAAGAAGGGCTCCATAACCTCCTTTCAGGCCATATACGTCCCCGCGGACGACTACACTGACCCCGGAATCGTCACTACCTTCGGTCACCTGGACGCAGTGGTATCCCTGGAGCGAGCCCTCGCTGCCCAGGGACTATACCCTGCTGTTGACCCCCTGGCATCCTTCTCCCGAATGCTGGAGCCCAGGGTTGTAGGTGAAGAGCATTACCGGGTGGCCCGGGGCGTGCAGCAGGTACTTCAGCGCTACCGCGACCTCCAGGACATAATCGCAATCCTGGGCATCGAGGAGCTTTCCGAGGAGGACAAGCTAACCGTCGGCAGAGCCCGCAAGATCCAGCGGTTCCTCACCCAGCCCTTCTACGTAGCCGAGACCTTCACGGGTATGGAGGGCAGGTACGTGCCCACCAGGGAGACGGTGCGTGGCTTCACCGAGATCCTGGAGGGCAAGCACGACAGCGTCCCGGAGCAGGCCTTTTACATGACCGGCACCATAGACGAGGTGCTAGAGAAGGCTGAAAAGATGGGCGCAAGGGCGTAGGAAGCCGGGAGGTAGAGGTTATCTCCATGCCTGAAATCATCTCAGCAGATGCGGCCTCAGATTTGGCGCTGATCTTTGCCAAGAAGGCCCGCATTTTTGCTATGCCCGTAAGCGCCCGTAGAGAAGATGACATTTGGATTGTGGAAGTAGACCTGGGGCTTTTTGAGAGTCGCATCGGCAATGTGCGGGTAGATGCCAAGACCGGTAGAATTCTGGACTATCAATTCCCACCCTTTTCAAAAGCGTCATGAGGCTATGCAAGAGAAGTTCAATATTTACCGATCAAAGGCTCTTGGCTACTTAGAGAATGCCCATGAGCTCTTAAAGGCTGAGGAGGCAGATAAGGTGGGCGAACTCCTGTGGGGCGCTTTTGCTGAAGCGCTAAAAGGTTTAGCTGCCAGGAGGGGTATCTTATTGTCCAGCCACGGGCAGGTCCGCAATTATGCCCGAGGACTGGCAGCGGAGATGGGTGACCCATCCATCTGGGACACTTATAGGGATGCAGAGTTTTTGCATTCTGATTTTTATGAGACCCCACTGACTCCTGACGACATATTACCCTCGGCCGAGAAGATTAGAGAAGGGGTTGGGAAACTCATCCGAATGATGGAGCAGCCCCTTGCCTAGAGGCAATAGAGAAGGCGCAGCAGATGGGGGTCTCAGTATAGTATGCCAAGGACTGTCAAGATAGCCATCAGTCTGCCTGAGGACCTCCTTCAAGGGGTGGACAGGAAACGTAAGGCCAGTGGAGAGAGCCGCAGCAAGTTCTTCCGCCGTGCAGTAGAGGCGTTCTTGCGCCACGAGCGAGACCAAGAGGCTATAGAGCAGTACATCCGAGGATACCAGCAGTACCCAGAGACAGAAGATGAGATTGCAATGGCCCAGTCCACCCTACAGGCAGCACTAGCAGAGAACCCCTGGGAAGATAGCGAAAGGCAATGAGAACAAGCTGCGGGCCGTTGAGGAGGCCATCCATTTCGCCCTGTGGCTGGAGAGGTAGATATAATAGAAAATGTCCAACAGATGTGGGCTACTGGATATCGTCTCCTTAAACTGTGACGTGATATGAAGGGGCATATGTGCCTCAGTCACCCAGCATACGTTTCATCCGTAGCCATATCCGAGCAAAGCTGTACCGTCTTACCAGACACGCCACCATCGCCCGACTGGAACGAGGCATCACTATCGAGGAGATAGAACACGCTTTGCTGAACGGGGAAATCATAGAGCGATACTCAGGGGATAAACCGTACCCGTCCTGCCTGGTGCTGGGTTGGCTCACTTCAGGAGACCCATTGCATGTGGTCTGTTCGAGAGGGGACATGGAGCCAGCATTGCGAATCATAACCCTTTATGAGCCTGATGACGCCCTCTGGGAAAGCGATTACAAAACTCGAAGGGTGAGAAGATGAGCAACATAATAGACCGTTGTGACCTGTGTGGTGGTGGGTTAAGGCCAGGCAAGACTACTCTGGAGGTCTGGCATGGTGAGCAATTGATTATCATCCGAGATGTCACTGCTGATGTATGTCAGCAGTGCGAGGAGGCATACCTGTCTGCTGATGTTTCTGAAAAACTGGACCATTTTCTGGCTGAGTACCATCGCCACCGTCCAGAGCAATACCTGGCTGTGCCTCAATTCTCCGCCACACAGGTAATTGATTATCACTGACGTTGATAGAGACCGGCTTGGAGACCGTCTGGAAAAGGATGTGCGGGTACTGGTGTCTCCCCCTTCACCAGAGCGGTGACAGAAAGTCGGTATTTCGATGATTATCGGACAAGCTATAATAGACTCAGGGACATCATTACTCTGTTGAAGCTATCCAATACCTTTGCGAGGATATAGAGCTATGGTCACCATGCGTCTTGAGATCATTACGGCGGAGCGAAGGGTGTACTCTGACGATGTGGAGGTACTGGTCGCACCAGGCATTGACGGAGAGTTGGGAATTCTGCCCCATCACGCGCCCCTCATGACCGCTCTCCAGCCAGGGGAGATCATGATACGCAAGGGCGGCCAGGAGACCTACCTGGCGGTGACCGGCGGCTTCCTTGAGGTCATGGCAAACCAGGTTACCATCCTGGCCGATGCCGCAGAGCGCTCTGAGGAGATAGATGAGCAGCGAGCCCAGGAAGCTATACGGCGGGCCCAGGAACAGTTGGCCCGCCGTGGCGCCGATCTGGACCTGGAGCGAGCTGCGGCATCCTTGAGACGCGCAGAGACGCGCTTGAGGGTGGCGAGGCGGAGGCGGGGTCCTGACCGTCCACCTCCCCAGGGCTAAGAGTGAGGGCCACTGTTCAAGTAGAAGGTCATGGTCTGGAGGGAGACGACGGGGTCAATGTTCCGGATTTTAACTCCCTCCTGGGATTGAGGGGATATAGGGGCGTAGTTGAGGATGGCTTTGACGCCGCATTGCATCAGGCGGTCTATCACTTGTTGAGCGTACTCGCCAGGCACCGCAACAATACCTATTCTTATGTTCAGGGTTTTTACCGTTTCGTCTAGCTCTTCCATGGACTGCACCTTCAGATTACCTATAGTCCGGCCGATAACTCTGCGGTCTGCATCGAAGGCTGCTATTATATGGAATCCCTCTGGGGCGAAACCAGGATAGCTCAGAATAGCTCTTCCCAGCCTTCCCACGCCCAAAAGGCCCACGTTCCAGCGTTTGTTGAGGCCTATAATCTCCTTCAGCTCTACGAGGAGATGCCTTACACTATATCCCCGGCCCTGTTTGCCGAATCGGCCAAAGTAGCTCAGGTCCTTCCGTATCTGGGCTGGAGTTATCTGGAGCACCTCTCCCAGTTGCTGAGAGTTCACCATCTCCGTACCCTCTTTCAGGAGCGAACTGAGGATTCGGATGTACTGGGGCAGCCTCGTTACGACTACTTCAGGTATCTCCCCCTGGTTGTCCTGCTGCGATGCTGGCCTTGCTGCCATCCTGGCCTCTCCTTAGGGATGAAGGGACTGGGTAATGTATACCATGGCTGGTACTCTCGGGAAAATTTATGTAAAGAGAGTAGTATAATGGCTACATTGTAGTATGGTAGTACCTATCAGTCAAGAATTTGTGAAAAGATTTACACCTCGTGCCCAAATGATTTGGCGTTTAGGATCGTGGGAGACCCATCGCATGGAAATAGATATGTTATAATGGCGGCAAAGATGGTAAGTGGGCGATTGCCTAAGAATACAACTTTCAGGACAGGCGACCTGCTCTCTACTCTGGAGAGTTCCCTGCCGCCCAGCACTTTCACGCTGCTGAGGGCCGTCGCGGAAAAAGCTTCCGAGATAGCTATGCCCCTTTACCTGGTGGGTGGATCGGTGAGGGATATGCTGCTAGGAGCGCCCGTGAAAGACCTGGATATGGTGGTGGAGGGCGACGCCGCGGTGCTGGCTTTTGAGGTGTCCAAGGCAGCCAGCGGAGATGTCCTGGCTTACTCCCAGTTTGGGACCGCTACTGTGAAGCTGGAGGGCCAGCGCTTCGATCTGGCCACGGCCAGACAAGAGACTTATCGGAGGCCTGGCGCTCTACCCACGGTGACTCCCAGTGCTATCCACAAGGACCTGGAGCGGCGCGACTTCTCCATCAACGCCATGGCCATGGCCCTTTCCGGGCCCCAGGCAGGCCGTCTCCTCGACCCCCATGGGGGGAAAGATGACCTGAGGCTTGGCCTCATCCGCATCCTTCATGCAAAGAGCTTCGTGGACGATGCTACGCGCATCCTCAGGGCAGTCCGCTACGAGCAACGCCTGAACTTTCGATTGGAGGAGGAGACCCACAGGTTGCTGCTGGAGGCGGTAGAAGGCGGCATGCTGGATACTGTGAGCGGAGACCGCTTAAGGCGAGAGCTTGAGCTTATGTTCGGAGAGGAGCATCCTCACCGTCCGCTGTCCCGGTGCGGTGAGCTGGGCATACTCCGGGCCATCCATCCCCCCCTGGAAGATGGCGCTGGCGCGAGGGCTCTGGCAGACCATGAGGCCAGGAACATCTCCCTGGCGTACCTGGCAGCCCTGTCATATCCCCTTACGACTCAGGAGGGAGAGGCTTTCATCCACCGTCTGCACATGTCCTCGCGGTGGGCGAAAGTGGTGCGAGATACCATCGCCGTGAGGCTGAAAAGCGGAGGCGACCCTTTGGCAAGCCTTCGGGCTGAGGCCCTCAAGGCCGAAGGCTCAGGGCAGGCTCCGGCAAGCCACCCCTACATAGGGGAACCGGACCTCTCACCCGGCCAGCTGTGCAGCTTCCTGGACCAGCTTTCTCCAGTGAGTGTCCAGGTCAGCGCGCTGCTGTCGGAATCGCCACGGGTCAGAAATGCACTGGAGCTTTATCTGAATCACCTGCGTTATGTAAAGCCCTCTCTCAATGGAAGAGACCTCATGGCCCTGGGAGTAGCCCAGGGCCCCCTGGTGGGGAAGGCCCTTCAGCAGCTAAAGAATGCCAGGATCGAAGGAAGAATCACCACCCGGGAAGAGGAGATACGACTGGTGAGAGAGTACGTAACCCTCAGGGCTTGCCCTGAGCAGGGCTAAGGGGCGAAGCCATGAAAGGAGGCTACCCTGTCGACGGAACCGGAGGAACTATGCGTAGTATGCGACGAACCCCTGGATGAGTACCATCAGGCCTCCTGCCAGATGTGCGGTGGGAAGTTTCACCAGCCCTGGAGCGTTGATGTCCAGGTGCCCCAATGCGGCCGCATCGCGAGCCACGAGGAAGCTCTGGCGCTAGTATTCTTGTGCAGGAACTGCTATCAGGCTTTACAGGACAGGGAGTAAAGAATAATGCCAAATTCTTCTCTGTTCACGATAGGACACTCGAACCACACATTGGAGGCGTTCCTGAAACTCCTTTCAGATAACACCATCGAGGTGCTGGCCGATGTACGGTCTCATCCGTTTTCCAAGTACGCGAGCCAGTTTAGTGCGCGCATATTAAAAACGGCAGTAGCTGAAAGGGGTATCAAGTACTTATATCTAGGCGAGGAACTTGGAGGCAGACCGAAGACGCCTGAATTCTACGATGAGGATGGCCATGTCCTCTATGATCTGGTTGCTGAGTCTCCTTTGTTTCTTCAGGGGATCAGAAGGCTACAGTCAGGCCTAGAGAAATTTAGAGTTGTGATAATGTGCAGTGAAGAAGACCCTAAAGGTTGTCATCGTCGCCGGTTGATCGGGCGGGTTCTAGCGAACCTGGGAATAGAGCTATATCATATAAGAGGAGACGGGGGTATTCAGACTGAGGAGCAGCTAGCCCATGAAGATCAAAAGAAGCAATCAGAGGGCGTGCAGCTTCCCTTGTTTGCGCCGCCAGAGGAGGAGCATTGGCGATCCGTAAGGTCTATACGATCGGCTTCACAAAGCGACGAGCTGAAGACTTCTTCGAAGCCATAAGACAAGTTGGTATCAGAAAACTCATTGATATTCGCTTGAACAACTCATCGCAGCTCGCGGGCTTCACCAAGCGGGAAGACCTCCCGTATCTCCTGGAGGCGATATGCAGAGCTGAATATAGCCACGAGATCCTCCTAGCGCCTACACAGGGAATGCTCGACGCCTACAAGAAACGTGGATGGTCATGGGAGACTTACGAACAGTCATTCCTACACCTTATGGCGGAAAGGCGTATCGAAAGCCACTTTGCTCCTATCATATTCGACTCACCAACTGTTCTCTTGTGCAGCGAGCGTACTGCTGACCACTGCCATCGAAGATTAGTCCTTGAATACCTGAGAGAAAAATGGGGGGGCTTGGAGATCATCCATCTTTAGCCAAGGATACGATCTGATGGATGCCGTATTTATATGTCTTGCCAACTCCAGGAAGCTTTCCGGAAGATGTGTAGCTGGCCTTCGGACTGATGGAGGCGGTTGGATTCGGCCTGTCAGTCATGAGGAGAGCGGTACACTTTGGCCGCGACACTATACCCTTAATGACGGCAGAGAAGCCAGACTGCTGGACGTTATCGAAGTTGTTGTTACATCTCCTCGGCCAGAACCACATCAGCCAGAAAACTGGGTTTTGGGAGAGAGGCGGTGGAGATTGGTTAGACGGCTTGAACCAGCCACAGCCTGGAAAGCAGGGGTCTTGGGTGAATTCCTGGCGCCTGGACCCTATTTGCTAGGCAACCGTACTGACCGACTCGACTACTCCACTCTTCTGGAGAGTCCTGCACGAAGTTCTCTAGCCCTTATTGAGCCTGCAGGGGTATCCTGGGACATTATCGGTCAGTTCGGGGGGAGAAGGCAGACTCGTGCACGCTTCCAGCTAAGCGGTGTGACCTATAACCTTTCAGTGACCGACCAAAATTGGGAACAGAGGCTATCTAAATTGTCTTATGGTATCCATCCACGCGCCGCCGCTGGCATCTCCCAGCAGGACCGGCTGCTATTTACGGTAAGCCTGGGTGAACCGTTTAAAGGCGAGTGTTACAAGCTAGTCGCTGCTGTACTCGTTCTACCTCAATAGAGCCTGACATCACTGAGCTGGTAGCTCGCTTGACCTACCCAGCCTGAGAGGAGACCATCATGAAAGCGGTATACATCGAGTCTCACGGTGGGCCTGAGGTGCTGACCTACGGAGAGCGCCCAGACCCGATCATTGAGCCTCACGAAGTGAAGGTAAGGGTGCGGGCCAGCGCCCTCAACCGGCTGGATACCTATACTCGCGCAGGCGTCCGGGGAATGCGGCGAGAGTTTCCACCACCCTTAGTCCTGGGAGGCGATTCGTCGGGAGATATTGTAGAGGTAGGCAGCCAGGTCCGTGGCCTTAAGGTGGGAGACCGGGTGGTGGTGAACCCGAAAACCACCTGCGGACAGTGTCACCTTTGCCTGGCCGGGGAGGACGACCTATGCCCCCGCTCCAGGATGCTGGGCTCTGCCTTTGACGGGAGCTACGCTCAATATGTCAAGATACCAGCGGCCAACGTCCAGCCCATAGCCCCTCACGTGTCCTACGAGGAGGCTGCCGCGGTGCCCACTACCTTTCTACCCATGTGGAATATGCTGGTACGCCGGGCAAGGCTCAGGCCCTGGGAGACGGTGCTGGTGCTGTCGGCGTCCGCAGGAGTGGGCACCGCCGCCATACAGGTAGCCAAGAACGTAGTAGGCGCTAGGGTCATCGCTACCACCAGCACGGCGGAGAAAGCGGCCAAAGCCAGAGAGCTGGGGGCTGACGAGGTTATCAACTACACCCAGGAGGACATTGCCCAGCGGGTCAAGGAGCTAACAGGAGGAGAGGGGGTTGACGTGGTGGTGGACCACGTAGGGCAAGAGTTTTTCCAGGCGGCGTACAACTCCCTGAAACCAGGTGGCAGGTACGGCAACTGTGGCGTCACCACCGGCTACCGGGCAGAGCTGCACATGGGCCTCATGTTCACCCGACACCTCACGGTGTTTGGAGTGTACATGGGCTCCAAGGAGGACATGAGGGAGATCGTGGAGATGCTGAACCGGGGTAAGATTAAGCCCGCGATTCACCAGGTGTTCCCACTGGAGCGTGCCGCCGACGCTCACCAGATGATGGAGGAGCGTAACTTCTTTGGCAAGCTGGTGCTGGTGCCGTAACGTGAAGCTTGAGCCTGTGGGCTGAGTACCGGAGGTGTAGTATGTCCACCTACGAGGAAGAAAAGCAGCGCAACGTAGAGGCCTACGAAAGGCTGAAGAACGAAATACTCGCTAAATATAAAGGGCAATATGTGGCTATAGCCGATGGGCGGCTCATCAAGGTATCGCCCAGCTTCGACGAAGCTGATGAGGCGGTCAAGGGCTACCGCCACCGTCTGGTCTTCCCAGCGGACGTTGGACCTATCCTGGGACCAATCAGGAATCCGTATGTCCGATTGGGGCCGTTTATCAAGGACAACTAGATGGCCGACCACTTGCTGATACGACGTAGTGAAGACCATCGCTATTTTGTATCTGTGATGGTGGCTGGCTACCGCGTGGAGGCTGAGATAGACACGGCATTCACTCAACCTCGCTGTAACGTAGGACTGGGGTTAGAAAGAGGAATATACGGAGGTATTAGGGGTCGCCTGACCAATCTTGCCCGAATGACTCAATACCTGGCAGGGGAACAGCCAGAGATGATTGAGTGCGGCTTAGCTACTGTCAGCATTGTGGGTCTGGATGACAGTGAAATTGAGACTCGTGTGGCTGATGCTGGTAGCAATCTCCTCGGTACTTGCTACTTCCATCGTCTCAGTGGATATGAGGTAGTCTGGGACCTGGAAGCTGGGGAGATGACGATACAGAAGAAGGCTCTATGAAGATGCATGTCCAAATGCCAATGATGGAGGAAGTAGCATGGAGACCGTAGGGTTTATCGGACTTGGCAACATGGGGTCGGGAATGTCAAGGAATATCCAGCGGGCCGGGTATCCGATGGTGGTCTACGATATTCGGGAGGAGGTCACGAGGCCCCTTCTGGAAAACGGGGCCCGCCTCGCCAGCTCTCCGGCCGAGGTGGCCCGCCTCAGCGATGTGATTTTCACCTCTCTGCCAGGGCCCAGAGAGGTAGAGGAAGTAGCCACCGGCCCTCAGGGGGTCCTGGCGGGGATCAAGCGGGGTGGCATCTACGTGGACCTATCCACCAGCAGGCCCACCCTCATCCGGCAGATCGAGCCCATGTTCCGCCAGAAAGGAGCCCACGTACTGGATGCCCCGGTGAGTGGTGGCAAGACTGGGGCCGCCACCAGGAACCTGGCGGTGATGGTGGGTGGCGAGCAGGAGATTTACGAGCGTATCAAGCCTATACTAGACGCCTTTGGGGATAAGGTATTCTACGCCGGGAGCATCGGGGCGGGGAGCGTGTGCAAGCTGGTGCACAATATGATCGGGCACGGGGTCCGGCAGGCCATCGCCGAGGGATTCACCCTGGGAGTGAAGGCGGGAGTGGAGCCAGAGGCCCTCTGGGAGTGCGTGCGCCGAGGTGCACTGGGCCGGATGAGCAGCCTCCACGAGGGAGTCGCCCGAACGGTGTTCCGCGGCCAGTTCGAGCCCGCCAGCTTCGCCCTGGCGCTTTCCACGAAGGACATCATGCTAGCTACAGAGTTGGCCCGGGAGTACAACGTGCCCATGCCAGTAGCCAACCTGGCGCTTCAGATCGCCATTCAGAGCATGAACCGGGGCTGGGGCGATAAGGACAGCAGCATCAGTTGGCTGTTGCAGGAGGAGGCGGCGGGGGTAGAGGTGCGCGCCCCCCATGTGGACCCGGCAAGGGGGGCCAGGTTCATCACCACCCACCCGGATGTGGAGTGAGGGCCAGCCCCTTAGCAGTTCCCTCTGCAAAAGGGTAGAGGGGTGGTGCCTTTCTCTGCTCTGGCACCGCCCCTCTATTCCTACTCCCTGCTGAAGCAAGCCCTTTAAGCTATACCCATCTGCTCATGGGACAATGAACGTCAGCCGGTCCCGGTCTGTGGCTGTCGCGCCATCGCTTCTGGTACCTTCCACAATGAGAAGCAAGACATTCCGGCCAGCAGAGAGGGGGACAGCAACGGTCTGACTGCTACCAGCGACCGGGCTGAAACCTCCGAAGGACACCCCGTTCAGAGAAGCCTTGAAAGTAGCCGTGTTTATGGTGCTTCCGTAGATGATGGTCACGTTGAAGCTCAGCGTCCCGGCTGGCAGAGTTGTGCTTCTCTCCGTAGGACTGGTGTAGCTCAAGAATAGATCCACGTCCGTCCGCTGGCCGCCACCGGAAAACGCCTCGGTTATGTTGGCCTGAGTAGTGAATGGAGCGGAGTCAAGCTGGCCGTCGTTGACCACCAGGGTTACGGTGAAGTTACCGCTGCTATTATAGGTGTGACCTATGGCGGCTACGGACGTGGT
>CAYWGG010000067.1:0-11806 GCA_964457285.1 uncultured Dehalococcoidia bacterium | reverse complement strand
CGACGTATCCTACCACGGGGCCGCAGGCCTGTCGCATCCTGCCTGCCGAGGCAGGCACGGTCTATCTGTTTGCCGACGGCCTGCGCCTGGATCTAGCACGGAGTCTTGAAGAAAGGCTGCTCACCTCTGGCCTGGGGGTTGAGATCGCCTGCACCGTGGGCTGGTCGGCACTCCCCACCGTGACGGCCACCGCGAAACCAGCCTGGATGCCGCTGGCCGGCAAACTGGGTGGACCGCTGCAAGGGACGGGGTTTCAGGCCAAAGAACAGAGCAACGGCAAGGCCCTCGTGCATGCGCGCTTCAAGCAGCTTATGGCAGAGATCGGCATCCTCTACCTCGAATCGCACGAGCTTGGCTTGCCCACCGGGTGCGCCTGGACTGAGTGTGGTTCTTTCGACACCTATGGCCATGAGCAAGGAGCCAGGTTGGCGTGGAGAGTGGAAGAAGAGCTGACCGGTGTGCAGCAACGCATCGCTGAACTCTTACAGAGCGGCTGGACCACCGTGCACGTGATCACGGACCACGGCTGGCTCCTGCTTCCCGGTGGGCTGCCTAAAGTTGACCTGCCTCAGCATCTGACTGCGTCCCGCTGGAGCCGCTGCGCCATCCCTGAGCCAGGTGCCCAGCACGGCTATCCCATGACCGCATGGTTTTGGGATGCCGCTGAGACCGTCGTCCTGGCTCCTGGCGTCTCATGTTTCGTAGCCGGGATAGAATATGCCCACGGTGGGCTCACCGTGCAGGAGGCATTGATTCCTTCCTTGACGATCTCTGCCAGGGAAACAGGCGGTGCGACGTCTGTGGTCATGCAAGAGATGAGGTGGGCGGGCCTGCGGCTGCATGTGGTGTTCACGGGTGCGGAGGGCCTCACCGTTGATGTCCGCAGTAAAGTCGCGGATGCCGCAACCAGCTTTGCCGCGAGCCCGACAACCGGCGCCGCCGATGGCCAGAGGACCAGCCTCCTGGTGGAAGATGATGAGGCGCTGGGTGTGGCGGCCTTCCTCGTCGTCGTCGATCACACTGGCCAGGCTATTTTCAAACATCCAGTAGTCATTGGAGAAAACTAAGATGCAACTCGACGCACTGGACCACCTCGCTGCCAAAGCCTTCGAAGGGTACCTCGTGCGCAAAGACCTTGTGCGCCAATTCAAAGGGCAGTATCCGGTGCCCACCTATGTAGCTGAATTTCTTCTCGGGCGCTATTGCGCCAGCGTGGACGAGACGGAAATTCAGGAGGGGCTGGCCATTGTGCAACGGCAATTGGCCAGCCGGACAGTGCGGGCCGGCGAGGACGAATTGTTCAAAGCCCGTGCCAAAGAGCAGGGCCGCGTGAAACTCATCGATCTGGTCAAGGCGCGGCTGGATGCCAAGAATGATTGTTTTGTGGCCGAACTCCCCAGCGTGCGGCTCAACGATGTCCGCATCAATGATGACCTGGTCCATACGCACGACCGCATGCTCACGGGTGGGTTTTACGCCGAGGTGGATCTCACGTACGACCCCAGCATCGCTGAAGAAAAGAGCGGGCGCCCTTTCGGCATCGAGTCCCTGCGCGAAATCCAGCTCTCGCAGCGCAATGTGCTGGAAACCCTGTGCACAGGGCGAGCGCTGTTCACCTTCGAGGCATGGCGGAATGTGCTCCTGCGCAGCGTGGGACTGGAGCCGTCGGTGCTCGGAGCGCGCACGTGTGATGTCCTGCTGCTGCGCATGGTGCCGTTCGTCGAAAACAATTACAACGCCGTAGAGCTTGGCCCGCGCGGCACCGGCAAGAGCCATCTGTACCAACAGGTGTCGCCCTACGCGCATCTCGTCTCAGGGGGCAAGGCCACCGTGGCCAGGATGTTCGTCAACAATGCCAATGGCCAGCGTGGCCTGGTCTGCCAATACGACGTGGTGTGCTTCGACGAAGTCTCCGGTATCTCCTTTGACCAGAAGGACGGGGCGAACATCATGAAAGGCTACATGGAATCCGGGGAGTTCAGCCGGGGCAAGGAGAGTATCCGCGGCTTCGGTGGCATGGTCATGGTGGGCAACTTCGAGGTCGATGTGGAACACCAGCAGCGCCTTGGGCACTTACTCAGGCCACTCCCCCCAGAGATGCGCGATGACACGGCGTTTATGGACCGCATCCATGCCTACATTCCCGGCTGGGACGTGCCGAAAGTGAGCCGCGAGCAGTTGACCGACCATTTTGGCCTGGTCAGCGATTTCTTGTCCTCGTGCTGGAACCAATTGCGCTCCCAGAGCCGGGTCAACACGCTCCAAGGACGCATCCTGTTCGGTGGCGCCTTGAGTGGACGAGACACCACGGCGACGCACAAAACGATGAGCGGGCTGCTCAAGCTGATGTTCCCTGATCCCCAGGCGGAGATACCCGATGACGCGATCGCGTGGGCTGCCCGGCTGGCGCTCGAATGCCGCCGTAGAGTCAAGGAGCAGCAAAAACGCATCGGGGCGGCCGAATTCCGCAACACGCATTTCAGCTTCACCATGTGCCCCGATGGGATCGAGCAATTCGTCTCGACCCCTGAACTCCACAATGAGAACAGCATCGGCAGCGATCCGCTCCCTGCCGGTCAGGTGTGGGCCTTGTCGCCCGGCGGCACGGATGAAAATCCCGGGCTGTTCCGTATTGAGGTCACCGAAGGACCAGGAAGTGGGCTGAAGATTCTCAATCAAAGCCCTCCGGGGCCACTCAGGGAGAGCGTACGCTGTGCCGAACAGAATCTCTATGCTCGAGCCAAAGAACTGGTCGGTGATCGCGATCCGCGGGCCCACGAGTTCACCATCCAGTTCCGCGCCTTTGATGCCTGCAAAAGTGCGGCGGCAACGGGCATACCGATCTTGCTCGCCATGAGTTCCGCGCTCGTCGAGCGCAGCCTCGAAGGTGGCCTGGTGATCGTCGGCGGCCTCAATCTCGGGGGATCCATCGAGCCTCTTTACAACGCCGTCAGCATCGTCGAGCTGGCTGCCGACAAAGGCGCGCAGAAAATCCTCATGCCCGTCTCCGCCCGCAAACAGCTTTTCGATCTACCCGACGACCTGGCCACGAAGGTCGCCGTGGTGTATTACGCGGAGGCAAAAGACGCGCTGCTCAAAGCGCTCAGCGAATAGGGCTTGGTCTATGAACAGCCAACGGGGGTGACCGGGCATGGCGTCGCGTCAGGAGTATCGGGGACGTTCTAGAGTACAGAGTCATGCATGGTGTGCCAACGCCGGACGTCTCCACTTCGTCCAGCGTAAAAAATCTCTCCGTTACTCTCGGAAAAGCCCGTCAGCCTCACGTACCTCAGTTCGAGGGGAGAATGTGCATGAGTGACCTTGGTGCTCTCGCTTTGATTCGGCACGCATCAACGACAGTATCCCTGCCACACACATCCATCCGGGTACTGGGGATCGACCTGGGGACAACCAATTCCACCGTGGCAGAGTTACGCTGGGATCCTCAAGAAGGGTTGGCACAGGACGCACGCTGCCTGGAAGTGGAGCAGCAGACCTATGAAGGCCTATACACGCATGTATTGGTGCCTTCGGTGGTGGCCATGCAGCATGGCAAAGAGATTGTAGGAGAGGGCGCTAAACGGCTCAGAGCGCGCGCTCCAGAGCTGGGACTACGGCAGAATCAGGACCTATTTTACGACTGCAAGAACGACATCGGCATTCAGAAAACCTATCATCGTGCCCCTGAAGGATTTCGGTCAGCGGCTGAGATTGGTGGCAAGGTATTGGCATTCCTGTACCACGCTGCGCTGGAATACGACCCCACACCGGTGCAGCGGGTAGTAGTCACTGTCCCTGCATCCTTTCAGGGCTCTCAGCGAGTCGACACGGTAAAAGCCGCAGGCCTGGCGCATCTGCAGCTGACCAGTGGCGCACTCCTGGATGAGCCAGTCGCTGCTTTTCTCGACTACGTGCAGACGCGCGGCAAGACCTTGATGCAGCAGTTAGTCCATCCCAAGAAGCTGGTAGTCTTTGACTTTGGTGGTGGGACCTGCGACGTTGCCGTGTTTGAGGTCCTCCCGGATCGGCGGCACGGACCGTTGCAGATTGCTCCGCTGGCGGTGTCGCGCTATCACAGGCTGGGCGGCGGGGATATTGATGCCGCCATTGTCCATGACGTCCTCCTGCCCCAGCTCTGCGAGCAGAACAACCTGGCGACATTTGCTCTCGGCTTTGAAGACAAGAAGCTCACCCTTGAGCCAGCTCTGCTGGGTATTGCTGAAGCGTTGAAAATTGGCCTCTGCATAGAGATACAGCGCCTCCGCAGCTTCGAGCAATACGACCGGGAGGATAAGACGCAGATCCTCAAGAAGCAACCGGGCGTGCATGCCTTGCTGTGGAAGGAGCGCACCCTTGCCCTCCAAGGGCCTTCTTTGTCCGCGGCGCAGTTTGAGGAGCTGTTGAAACCTTTTCTTGATCGCGACTTGCTGTATGCCCGTGAGACGGAATACCGCATGACGTGCTCTGTCTTTGCACCATTGCAGGATGCTCTGGACCGGAGTGGCCTCGCCCCCCAAGATGTTGACTACTGTCTGATGGTTGGTGGGAGCAGCCTGATCCCCCAGGTCCAGGACGCCGTCAAGAGCTATTTCACCAAGGCGAGATTGCTGACCTATGAGGATCGCGACTCGGTGCAGGTGGCTGTGGCCAGAGGTGCCACCTACCATGCCCTGGCATTGGAACTTTTCGGGTGCGGTCTGGTCAAGGCAGTGACCAATGAGGCGATCGCCATTCGTAGCGCAGCCGGGTTGGTACCCCTTATACCGAAGGGAACCGAGTTGCCCTACCCTCCGGACAGCTCGTATCGCATAAACCGCGAGCTGGCAGTACCCCAGAGCACACTGACGGGCTCTTGCGACCTGCGTGTCGAGCTTGTCGCGGGAGAAGCGGGCGAAGAAGAGAGACTGTTGTTGCGCAAAATGTGGAAAATCCCTGGCCTGATCAACCAGGGCGCCCCTCTCCTCCTGGAATACCGGATGGATGAAAATCAGGTACTCGATCTCCGGCTGACGCTGGCCCAAGTGGAAGATGTCGAACCGTTTTCTACCACCATCGAAAACCCGCTGACCCATGTCGTCAATCCCCATGCCAAACGGCTCATGATCGATCAACTGGAAGAGGACCTTCGCACGGGCAAAATCCGGCGTGAGACAGTCCCGGAGAAAATGGTCGAGCTAGCAGACGCCTACGCCGATCTGGGCCAGCGCGAAAAAGCCGTGGAATATCTGGGTCGCGTCCTACGCAGCAGGAACGCTCCCGATGCCTGGCTCCTCAATAAGATGGCGATATACTGCGGGCAAATGGGCGACTTTGCGCGTGAGGAGAAGTTGTATCGGGAGGCGGCAGCAGCTTCGTCGGGGGCAATCCCCTGGTTCAATCTCGCTCTCTCCCAGCACAAACGGGGCCTACACGCTGAGGCTCAGGCCACCCTCGATCACGCCCTACTCATGGAACGCAAGGCCCCTTATCTGGCTCTGATGGCACAGATATACGGCTCCCTGGACGACCGACAACAGCAGGAGAACACGCTACAGGAGGCGTTGAGGGCCTTTGCATCTGTCGGTTCACTCGATGCCTGGGAACTCGGTTGGTTTCTGACTGCCGCCCGCATGGCCGGCGACCACGACAAGCTCTCCCAGGGCGAAGCAGAACTCCACCGCAGAAATTGCAGCACGGGCGCTGTTGGGAGCGATGCGGGAGTCTTACCTGCGTTAACCGCTGGCCTGCAGAGGGTGGAACAGTGAGCACCTGGCTGGTTCCTCGTAACGAACTGACCACAGAACAGATGCGCGCTGTCGAGCTGAGCCCGCATGAACACCGGGTAATCCTCGGTGCCCCGGGTTCAGGCAAGACACAAATCCTGCTCCACAGGGCGCGCTATCTTTGCGATGCTTTCCATGTTGCCGAAGCCCGCTTCCATATTTTTGTCTTTACCAATCTTCTCAAAGACTACATTCGCTCGGCCCTTCAGCTACTCAACCTGCCTGCTGACTGTGTCACGACGCTGGATCGCTGGTGCTCCGAATTCTATCGGGGACATATCGGGAGGACATTACCGCAGAATCGGGCGGATAACGTTCCTGACTTTGCTGCGATTCGCCGTGCCGTGCTCAACACACTCCGAGAAGTGGCCAAAAGCCCCGGCAACGCACCCAGGCAAGCGCCGTTCGAATTTGTCCTGGTCGATGAGGGACAAGATCTTGACGAGGAAGCTTTTGAACTCCTCAAGACTATGTCCAAGCATGTAACCGTTTGCATGGACCACAAGCAGCAAATTTATGAGCAGGGCAGCAATGAGCGCCAGATCCTGGGACGCCTAGGGCTGAGGCAGCGGAATGTTTCGTTGCTCGCGGCGTTTCGCTGCTGTCCCTATGTCCTCCGCCTGGCAGCCGAACTGCTGGAACCAGAGGAAGCCAAGAGTTACCTGCACCAGGCACAGACAGCGCAAATCGAGCGAGAAACGCCACTGCTCTATCGGGCCGATGGCTTTGAGGACGAGAAGCGCCGCTTGATCGAGATTCTGAAGGTACGACTGGCAAAGGGAGAGAAGATAGCCGTCCTCCTCCCGCAGCAGAGGCAGGTTCACGGATTTGCCAAAGGCCTGCGCGAAGCTGGTCTCGAAGTTGAGACACCCAGGGAATTTAATTTCTCCACTGATCTCCCCAAGATCATGCCATTCCACAGCGCCAAGGGATTAACCTTCGACACTGTGCTGATGCCAAGGCTTGTGCTGAGATCCTTTGCGCAATTGCGCGAGGATCGGATAGACCGGTTACTGTTTGTTGGCATCACCCGGGCCACTAAATGGGTTTACATGAGCACTACTGGCAACAGTCACTTTGCACCCGTCGAGAAGTTGGCTGCAGCGGAGTCCAAGGGCTGTCTCACAGTGCAACTCCCCGGACAAGGTACCCTAGAGTGGGGAGGTCACGACCAAGCCAGCAAAGCATCCGCCGAGGATGAGCTTACTGACCTGCTGTGACGTGGACGACATCATGAGAGAGTATGAGTATAGGAAATTCAAACGGCCTTTTCCACCGCCAGCGGCGCCTCTGCCCCCCGGCCGCTGGGGCTGCTCGGGGAGGACTGCTGCCGGGCTGCCGCGATGAGCGCCGCGGCTTGAAGAGCGCCGTCTTGAAGAGAGGCCGCGATGAGCGCCGCGGCTTGAAGAGCGCTGCCTTGAAGAGCCGCGCGCCGCCGCGCCGCGCGCCCGCTGGCGGCGGTGGTGGCGCAGATCGCCGCCATGGAGCCTGGGGAGCTGCTGGCGCTCACACGCCACCTGCGCCCGCGGCTGGTGCCCGGCGAGGAGCCGCCGGCGACAGCGGTGGCGGCGCGTATTGTGCAGATGAGCGCTGAGGAGCTGCGGGCTCTGGGACGGCGCCTGCAGGAGCGGCTGGCCGCGGAGGCCTGAAACGGCAAGCCAGAGGCCGCAGCAAAAACTCTACGGGTCGACTTTTTGCGCTGGCGTGCCGCTGGCCGCCCTGCTGGGAGCGCCCCCGCCCGGCTGGCCGCGGCGGCAGGCCGCGGCCCTGCCCGCCCGGTAGGCGGCGCCGCGGGGAAGCGCGTGGCCGTGCTGCCGGCGGCGGCGTATGCGGGGCACAAGGATGTGAACGAGGCCTGGGTAGCGGGGGAGCTGACCGTGGGAGACTGGCCAGCCTCAGAAGGTGAGGGTGCCACGAGGCTTCAGGTGCCTGCAGATCTTCAGGAGACCTGGGACGAGCGGGTAGCGATTATGGTGGCAGACGGGGGCCTGCGGCACGCTGAGGCAGAGTGCCTGGCGTGGGCAGGACTTCAGACACCCGGAAAAGAGCAGTGAGGCTGGATGCCCCGGCGATGGAAAAACTCTACGGGCCGCCTTTTTGCGCCGGTGCGCCTCCAGGCCCCGCTAGCCGCCCCACGCAGCGAGCAGTAGGTTGCAGCCAGCGATCCTGCCCGCGCGCCAGGCAGACTGCTCAGGAGCCGCGGGCTGCAGCGGTTCGCGGCGCCGGGGCTGCCGTTTTCCCCAGGCGCTGGGGGAAAGCCCGCCGGGGCAGGCCGCCGCGGCCGCCGGGCAGCAGCAGAGGCACACGCTGGCGCGGCAAGCGGCGCTGCGCGGGAAGCGCGTGGCCGTACTGCCGGCAGCGGCCTATGGGGGGCACAAAGACGCCAGCGCCGCCTGGGCGGCGGGGGTGCTGGCGGTGGGCGGTCGGCCGGCCGCTGCAGGCATGGGGGGTGCAGCAGCGCCGGAGATCCCTGAGGGCCTCCAGGAGCTGTGGCAGGAACGCGCGGCGAGCATAGCGGCTGACGGCCACTTGCCGCCTGCCGAGGCAGAGCGCCTGGCGTGGGCGTGTCTCTTACCGCACGACGCCGGCGCGGTACGTGCAGGTGGCGGGCCTGGCGCCTGAAAAAAACTCTACGGGTCGCGTTTTTGCGCCGGCGCTCCCCTCGAGCAGCAGAGAGGACATGCACACGGCCTTGGGGCGCCGCCCCCGCGGGAGCGTGCCCCCCAGCGCGCCGCGGCAGCCCACCCGAGCGGCCCGCAGCAAGGCGTAGCACGACTTTCGCTGGTGCTGGACAGCACACCCCTGCACAAGGGTCTTTCTAAACCAGATGATGATGGAGCATCAGAGGAGGTGAAACAGATTGGACGATTCTGTTGCAGGGATACAGGAAGAGCGAGTCGGTGTGTTTTAGCATATAATGCAAGTTGCATTAAGATTTTAATAGTCAGATAATCTGAGCTGATAATTATTAGGATAGTCAATCCTTCTCCATGACACTACGATCAATGGACTATGTATGAGCTTAGCAAACGCGTTCCCGTTTGGAACTAACTTATGGTCCTTGGCTCAAGTTGTAGAGAGCTTAGAAAAAAATAGACTTCAGAATCAGCCTGCCCATCCAATGCATCGTTGGCGGGGCGAATCAGGGGAATGGTACTGGTTCAGCGTTTTCGGGCTTAATGAGTTCTATGATTTTGACGGCATCGTCTACATTATCACCCGCGCCCGCCCCGATGGTTACTTCGACCCGCTCTATATTGGCCAGAGCGGTCAAGGCGGTGTACGACTGAGCCGTCATGAGAAAATGCCACAAGCCCGACGGCTTGGCGCTACTCATGTGCATGTCCATTTCTGTGGGAGTGAGACCGCACGGTTTTCTACAGAAACAGACTTGCGACGGCTACATCATACCCCGCTCAACGGACAACCGACACCCGCACTAGCGCTTGGCGCGTTGGCAGCTCTTAGTTCGTTATCAAATCCTGCGCCGTCTGTCCCTTCGGGCGTGTTGGCAGCTCTCAGTTCCCTATCAAATCCTGTACCGTCTGTCCCTTTGAGCATGCTAGTGCCACAGACAAAGGTAAGATCGCGATCATCCTGGAATGATCGAATGACACACTGGGAGCGCCCGGCGAGTGATTCTGAAGAGCTGACAATTAATCGTGCTGCCAATATGGTGAGTTCCGCCATTTCTAACAATAGATGGCTAAACGACCAAAGAGTGACTATTCTTCCGCAAGGCTCTTATTATAATAATACTAATGTTCGTCTTGAAGCTGATATGGACCTCAGAGCCTTACATCCTGATATTCTCGTTGAATACGCTTCAGGTGTCGATGTTAATGCTGCACGAGCAGCGCTCGCCCTGTATGATACGGGACGCACTTTCAGGGACGTGGCGCAGGAAATGCGTCGTCATATCATTAGTGATTTAACAAAGAAATTCGGTTCGTCTAGTATAGACGCTTCTGGAAATAAAGCCATTCGCCTAAAGAAACAACCTGGGAGTCGTGCTGATGTAGATATAGTCCAAGCATTTAGATACTTCTGGGTTATGCGGAATCCATCTCTTTTAACAAGCCCTGTTGAAGAAGGGATAGCCATTCTTGGGAAAGATGGTGCTTGGACCCATAATTTCCCAGAACAACATCACGCGAATGGTATTGCCAAACGAGCGCGGACAAAGCATCGCTTTAAGAGGAATGTCCGCATATTAAAGAGACTTAGGGATGAGCTTGTAGAGGAGCGCCAACTCGTATCAAAACAGGTACCATCTTTTTTAATTGAGTGTCTTGTCTACGCCGTCGAAGACGAACATTTTCTTTTCGAGATAGACGAGAGGTATGACCGCGCTCTGCGCATTTTGTCCCGTATGGGTGAATGCTTGAACGACTCTAACTGGGTTACAAACGCCACGGAAATCAACGAAATTAAATATCTATTTCGCCTCGGGCAGCCGTGGACAGTCGATGATGCCAAAGCATTTGTACTGGCGGCGCGCCGTCGGATTGAGGCTTAGTGAATGTGGGCGCTTGTTCCCCGAAAAACGCAGATTCTTATAATCGCGGGTCTCGCTATTGTCCTCGCATGGGGTATTGAAGCTCTGTGGGTGATCATACAAGGTGAGCGCACATCAACACTTAAATTTATTGCTCTTGTTGCCACCATAATTTCTACCGGAATTGTAGGGGTAGTGAGTGCGATCTGGCGGTGGATGTGGGCGCGCTTTCCGTTGATTGGACGCAAGACCTTCCCTGATCTTACTGGTACTTGGGAAGGTCATCTTGTATCAACGTGGATAAATCCTGACACAGGGCAACGCCTGCCCCCAATTCAGACAACGATATGGATACGTCAGGGCATCTTCACGACCTCGATAAAGTTACGCACCGGCGAGTCCACGTCCTATTCAAAACGCTGTTTGCTTGAGGCTGATCCTGATGCAGGCCGCTTTCAGTTTTGGTACTCGTATGATAACGATCCTAAGGCGGAATTCCGTTATCGCAGCGCGCGCCATGAGGGCGTGGCTTGGCTGGAGATGGACATCGATGCCGACCCCGAACATCTCGTCGGCTACTACTATACGGAGCGAAAGACAAGTGGCGATATAGATGTGCGGCGCACCAGTCGAAAAATTGAGGGATCACCATCTGCAAAATAGGGTACTTCCGTACTTCCTACTTCCTATTTCCCCGTCTTGAACCCAGCGTCAATCCTCATGCTGAACAGCGCTAGACTGCCTGTAAAATAGGGTATGCCCTATTTGTACTAATGGATACTACCAATCGCAATATGGCCCTCCAGCCGCAGACACGGAAAAATTTACGGTAAGAAATGTGGACGAAATTATTGGATTTGGGCCTGTATGTGTTGCGCGCAATGATGGCGGAGTCTGTGGCCATGCAGGCTTCCCGACAGGCCATCACCACGGCTCCCAGGCACTGGCACAGGTGGCAGCTCATCTGCGCTACCCCGTGGTTGGCGTCGTGGGCGTGGATGCGTTTTGCGTGCTATGGCGTCTCATCGCACTTTCCCTCCTGTGGGTGCGAGTTGACACGTGCGAAAAATATGATAAAATCTATTATAGTTTTTCATATATTATTACCACGAAAGGACGCGATCATGGCACGGACAGTCGGTTCGAAGAACTTGTCACTGCGCGAACAGAGGAAAGAAGCCGAGAAAGCGGCGTTGAAGGCCGAAAACGAGGCGTTGAAAGCGAAGCTACGGGTCGAGCAAGTCAAGACGAAGGAGGCCAAGGCCAAGAAGAAATAAGCAACGACACGCTTCTTGCCGTTGCTTCCTCATCATGTGCAATATTGGTTCCAAAGCTACCGGAAAGCGAATTGTACGGGATCTTTTGTGCCCTCCTCCCTCGACCATCGACCCCCGAGAGGTTGTGCTACAGGTAACACAACCTCTGCCCTGGTGCAGAAGCCGGTGAAGTGCAGCGTTCCACCCCCGTGCCCCACGCTCCCCGCGCCGCCCGCTGGCGCGGTCTCTCCCTGGATCTGAAGACCGCGGCGCGCAGCGCGCCGCGGTCT
>CAYWGG010000066.1:0-11836 GCA_964457285.1 uncultured Dehalococcoidia bacterium | reverse complement strand
CACGTAGCCGCCCCGGATGAGGGAGAAGGAATCGGCGTGGTGGATAATGGCTGCCCCCGGCCTGATAGTAACGTACTGTCCGCCAGCGTTGACCAGGTGCAGGTCTTCCTCACCTTCAGGGGCCAGGGGCCCGTAGCCGATGACTCCGTTCTCCGAGTGGAAGATGATGCTTTTGTCCTTAAAGTCGTAGTTGGAGCACAAGGTAGGCATCCCAACCCCTAGATTCACCACCCAGCCGTCCTGAAACTCCTTTGCCAACCTGTTACACATGATCTGTCTGTCAAGAGACTTCTTCTCCATCTATTGCTCCTTTCTTCTCAAAGCGTTGGAGAAAACCCTCACCCCCGTCCCCTCTCCCACTGGGAGAGGGGACGGGGGTGAGGGATTACCGGACTGGCGTCTCCCAGATGCCCTCGGGAGGAGGAGGGATCTTGACGATTCGGTCCACGCAGATGCCTGGGGTGTGCACGTGGTCGGGGTCTATATCGCCGACCTCCAGGATGTCCTCCTCTACCTCCACGATGGTAATTCTAGCGGCCTGGGCCATGATAGGGTTGAAATTGCGCTGGGAGAGGCGGTACTGGAGGTTGCCAAAGGCGTCTGCCCGGTAGGCTCGGATGAAAGCGTAGTCTGCGTTGAGGGGGTACTCCAGGATGTACTCCCGGCCGTTTATAGCCCTGTGCTCCTTCCCTTTGGCAAGCTCGGTGCCCACGCCTGTGGGAGTGTAAAAGGCACCGATACCAGCGCCCGCAGCCCGTATCCTCTCGGCCAGGGTCCCCTGGGGCACCAGCTCCGCCTCGATCTTCCCTTCCTCGTACAGCTTCTCGAAGGCCAGCACCAGGGAGGGATGGGGGGCAGCGGTGAAGGCGCAGATCATCTTCTTCATACGCCCCGCCTCGATCAACCTGCCCACATCCATATAGTTTCCGATGCGCCCATGATTGTTGGAGATGCCCGTGAGGTTTTTTGCACCCTGCCTTAGCAGAGCAGAGATCAGATTTCTGGGTATACCCGCTGGGCCGAAGCCCGGGAACATGACAGTAGCGCCATCAGGTATGTCGGCCACGGCCTCGTCGAAGGATTTATAGACCTTGCTCTTCATGCTTTCTATCTCCTCACACGGCCTTTTCCCCTAAATACTACCTCAGACTCCCGCAGGATGCCAGAGGATAGCCCCAATCTACCCTCACTCCGACCTTCGGTCACCCCTCTCCCATTGGGAGAGGGGACGGGGGTGAGGGTTGCTGGAAGAAATCCTGCACCAGAGCCTTAAGCTGACTCCAATGGTCATTCAGGCCCTCGAGCTCCTGCTCGTCTAGCTCGTTATAGGTCTTCCCCAGGTGGGGGAAATACCATAGCGAGAATACCCAGAAGCCTGTAACCCTGGGGCCTCGACCAGGTTGCTCCAACAAAATACCATTCGCCCCCTCTACCTCCCATGAGGCGAGGGTACAGCCTCCCTCGGCGATAGCCAGGGCCTCTACCCACGAAGCCTTGCGTTCATCTCCCTTGTAAGGCTGCATCAACTGAAGCAAACGCTCTATCCGAGCATGGTCATCGGCCCCCTCCCCAGCGAACCGGTGAGTGAGAAGGCTCTGCCACTGATGGCCCAGGGCGGGAATCACCAGCCCACCATCGGAGGAGATGACCAGCTTTTTGCCCTGAGTTCCAGGCCTGCTCGCTGGGGATAGGGGTTTGTTAAGAGGCCCGGTCGGATGTTCAGAGTGAAGGAGCCGAGACCAGCCTTCGGCCTTGAGGCGGGCGTTCTCCTCGTGAGAGCTTCCCTCCTCTTCAGGTCCCCGGTCACCGAGGCCCATCTCTCCGGGCGTTACCTGGGTCAGTGGAAGCCCTTCCAGCAGCCAGCGCAGCCTGTGCTGCTTGGCAGGATTGGTTGTAGCCAGCAAAATGCTAATATTTTTCATCCGCTTGTACCGCCATTATTATATAACACCTTATATAATACCTTCAGGCTACGCGTCGAACTCTAGCTCACACCATTCTCACGCCCTGGTCACATTATATTAATACTAATAGCGTCATATTATACCAGATAAAAGGTGTATTACATCTGTTTTAAACTGTATTTCTAAGTAGAACTAGCGTTATAGTGCCTGTGTAAGGTGTTTTCCTTCTTACATTTAGGTGCTTCCCCCATATCCATAAAAATACCTGCATGCCCATACTGGATTTGTTACAAGTCCAAAAGGAGGAACGATATGTGGCGCTTTCGGTCTATGGCGATTCTGGGGGCCCTTGCTGGAGTGCTCATCTTCGGGGCGGTGGTGGCCCATGGTGGCTGGAGCTGGAATGCCCAGCTTGCTGT
Organism: uncultured Dehalococcoidia bacterium; assembly: GCA_964457285.1. GTDB lineage: Bacteria > Chloroflexota > Dehalococcoidia > Lucifugimonadales > JAGWBF01 > CAYWGG01. Next base: position 9,513 of record CAYWGG010000066.1, on the reverse strand, counting down.
GGAGGGCATGGACGTAAGGACGTCCTGGACGGTGCTCGATGATCCGGATGGCGCATCCGCTTACTTTACCGATATCAAAGTCTCGCTCCCCCCGCAGGCGGTTGCTGCGGTCGTAGCGTACTCTGCTAATGAAACAGTCCAGCTCGGCCAGCGCGCGAGCCTTGCTTGCCTTCCCAACGGTATCGAGGCCGTGTTCGAGTTCCAGGTCAGACCTCTCGCGGGCGCTGACGGTAAGACGGTAGCGGTTACCGTTACTGCCAACGGAGTGGTGGTGGGCCAGGACAGTGGAGTCTTGAACCAGAATATAGTGATGCTGCCAGTGAATACCGTTATCCCTGCTACCTGCTCGGGCAGCTAATGAGCATAGCATATAGCCCTCACCCTTGCTGCCGTCTCGCCAGGGGGACTATGTGGCAAGGGTGAGGGCAAGCCCGACCGGATACCTGGATATTCCGGGGACCTTCAAGCAACTGGGCCAGCAACAAGATGGCGTCAGGAACACCAGAGCCAATGTCACCTGTCAGGGCAGTTTAAACACGTTTAAAATAAAATTCAAGGCGTGTTCACACCTCTTTCACGCTACAATCACAAAACATATGTGACTAAAATAGTCATATACAGCTACCGAGGTAGCGGAAAGAGGAGGAGCATATGTGGAGCTTTCGAACTGTGGCGGTTCTGGGAGTCCTTACTGGGGTGCTCGTCTTCGGGTCGGTTGTTGCCTACGCGTGGAACCCCAGGATCACCACTCCATGGTCGTGGAACTCCAAGGTCGATGTAGAGAATGTGGTGGTCAGGACAGGCTGGACGGTAGATGACCCGAACGCTACGGCCAAGATTGAGGTCAAGCTGCCAGAGGGGGCTGAGGCCGCAATCATAGAAGTAGCCAACAACGAAAAGGTCACTCTCAAGCACACCGATGATCTGTCATGCTCAAACGGCATCGAAGCCCAGGTTACATACGTGGTCTCCGGGGCCGACGGCACCGTGCAGGTCTGGGTTATTGCCGGTGGAGAGGTAGTCGGAGGTAGCGCTGGAGAGGTGGGCAAAAGGATCAAGGTGAACGTCCTTATCCAGGCAGTTTGCTCTGGCGACTAGAAGATTAGAGCGTTCCTGGGGTTTTGTACCTGACGGTTGACGGTCCAGGGCCGCAGGCCGAATTGGGTCCCGGAGCACCTGAAGTACCATGATATAATTTAGACCTCAGATTCTCGAGGTGTGGGGGGGCATTGTGTCCTGGCAGTCCTGCTCGCCTGGATGCGATTTGAGGGCTTGACCAGGCTGGTTCCTGACTGAGGGGCGGCGAGGAGGAGTTGAAACAACGTAGAGCGACAGCGAGTGATAAAGAATGAGAGAGAATGAGGCAACATCAGATCTGCGAAAGCCGCTGTGGGCCTTTGTAGCTCTCATCGCCACCGTTGGAATGGGCTCGCTGGCTTACTGGGTGAATGGAGTGGAGTGGGCACCCTCAGTCGTAGCCGAGATGTGCCTCTTTTTGCTCCTCATAGCTGTGGCAGGAGTCTTCCCTCTGCCCGTTGCGCCAGGGGTCAAGGCCGACGTCGCAACGGCCGTGCTTTTTGGCGCCGTGCTTCTGCTTGAACCAGGGGCGGCCGCTCTGGCGGCTGTGGCGGGCAAACTAACCTCTTATTTGGTTATCCAGCTCTGGGGCGAGAGGCTGCGTCTGCCAGGGTACAAATATCCCTTCCGCAAATATCCTTTCAACTTGGGTGAGGCTGCACTGTCCGTAGGCCTGGCGTCGGCGCTGTTCCATGCCCTGACCAATGGAGATGGAGTGCTGACGCCCGCAGTGGTACCAGCGGCGGCAAGTATGTACCTGATCAACACTGCCCTGGTTTCCGTGGTCGTAAGTCTTGAGATGGGGTTGAGCCCCCTGCGCGTCTGGCTGATGGGAACGAAAGAGAACGGGCTGGCGGAGCTAAGTCTGTTTGCCTTTGGGTTCCTGGGAGCCATCGCATACCGCGCGAGCCCATGGACTATCCTGGCCCTGTTTATACCTGTAGCCATAATCTATATCGCCTTCACCTTGCTCTCCCGCGCCAACACCCGGCTTGAGGAGGCCCTTGACAGGCTGGAAGCTCTCCAGGGGCGCATAGTCAGCACTTCCAAGCTCGCCTCTATTGGCGCCATTTCCCTGGACCTGGCTCACCAGATCAAGAACCCTCTGGCTATCCTGCTGGGTCGGCTGGAAGGGCTCCAGGACCGCCTTCAGGAAGGAAGCCGCGAGCGCCGCCATCTCGACATCGCGCTGCGGGCAGGCTGGCGTATACAAGAGCTCACGGAGACCTTCTCCTCCATCGGCCAGCAAAAATGGGTAAACCTGGACATCCGAGAGTTGCTGGACGAGGCTTTCGGGATGGCGGGGCTCCGTAACCGCAAGATGATCGAGACCCGTCGTGACTACCCGGAGGGCCCCCTGGAGGTTACAGGCAACCCGGTGCTGATACGTGAGGCGCTATCCAACATATTCTCCAACTCTATGGATGCTGTAGCGGACGGGGGGCTTATAGTCATCGGCGTCTCTCGGGTTGACGGTACCATAAGTACCCGTATCTCAGATAACGGGGTGGGAATCCCCAGCGAGAAGATGGGCCATCTGTTTGAACCTTTTTACTCTACCAAGCCCAATGGCCACGGGCTAGGGCTCTTCGCCGCCAGGCATATCGTAGAGATGCACCAGGGCACTATAGAAGTCCAGAGTGTAGAGGGCCAGGGGACCAGCGTTACTATAAGCCTTCCGGCCGTTCCGCCCTCGAGCGAGACTCCGGAGGAAAGTAGCGATACCCCACTCTCGGTACAGTCACAATGAGGCGGGGGTTCTGGGGGTCCTCTTCTACTTTATCCCGGAGGGACGAGATGTACCATTTAAGGCTGTCCATGGAGCCTCCCTGGTCACCCCAGACTCGGTCCAGAACCTCCTGGTGCCTGACCACCCGGTCGCTGTTCTGGACGAGAAACGAGAGCAGACGGAACTCAGTAGGCCTGAGATGCAGAGACTGGCCGCGGACCTCTATCTCATGAGTCAGAAAGCTCAGTTTCAGGAAGGCGTCGGAATAGCCGGAAGGGCCTTCCTGGGGAGGAGTAGCGCGACGCAGAAGGGAACGCACCCGCGCCAGGAATACTCTCTTGGACACGGGCTTGGTCAGGTACTCGTCAGCTCCCAACTCCAGCCCTCGGATCACATGCTCCTCGCCGCCCAGGGCAGTAAGCACAAGAATGTGACCGTCGGACATCTCACGGATGCGAGTGATGAGTTGAAACCCGTCCATGCCAGGCATGCGAAGGTCAGCTATGCTAAGGGTCGGTCTATGCTGGAAAAACAGACGCAGCGCGTCCCCTCCGCTGGTGGCGCTGTAGACCTCATACCCATCCTCTTCCAGCCACTCTGCAAGAATGGTGACGAGGTCTGGCTCATCGTCCACAACCAGCACCCTAGTTGGAGACATAGTGATGCACTCCAGAAGGATATAATTTTGTGGCTCTAATTTACACCTTTTCTTGCATCGGTGGCAACATTAGAAGGATACCCTTTTTCTTACATCAGTAGCAATATTAGAAGGATACCTTTTTGAGGCAATTTACAGAGACATTCGGCGTAGGTGAGAAAGACCTGCGGAGAGGCGGCAATTTGCAGTAGCTCAGACCGAGGGCTCAGGAGAGCGGTTTCACCACAGTGTCCAGAGGCCTTTGGCAGACTACTTAGACGATAAAAGAGAGACCTGAGACCCTCTGAAAAGGAATAGGACATAACTTATGCAGGAAGGAGGAAGACTAGTCTCATGGCGAAGGTGCTTGTGGTAGATGATGAGCGAGGTATCAGGGCCTTACTGGTGGATATACTGGGCGATGCTGGATATGAGGTGATAGAGGCTGCGGATGGGAGTGTGGCCATTGATAAAGCCTGCCGTGAGCGCCCAGACATTATCATTCTGGATGTGATCATGCCGGTTATGGATGGCTTGCAGGTACTGGCAAGGCTGAGGGGAGACCCTGCTACCCAGGCCATACCTGTTGTGTTGCTGACCGCGCTACCGGCAGCAAAGGGTGAGTCGGCGGGTATGAAATTAGGCGTCACACACTACATAAACAAACCCTGGACCTCTGGTACCATTGAGGCTGTTGTCCGAGTCGCCCTTCGTGAGACAATGGATGCGCCTGGTGAAGGCATAGACGAAGGCGCCTCCGTAGCACGGCAGGGTACGGCCTCCTCCCAAAAGACATCTCATGAACCCCAGATGTCCATCAAGACTGGGAGCACGGTCATGGACCAGAAGCTGCGGGGTGGCATACCTCTTGGGTCGTTGACCCTGATAGAGGGGTCTCCATCGGCTGGCAAAAGTGTGCTTTGTCAACACCTTGCCTATGAGGCTATTAAAGGCGGCCAGGGCGTCGCCTATTTCACCTCAGATACTACTCCCAACAACCTTGTCGCTCAGATGGGCTCCATTGGTCTGGACGTGTCAGGCTATCTTAAGGAGGGCAAATTTCGTATCTATCCCCTGGAAGAGCCCGCCGTGGGTGGAGACCCCGAACGGTTAATGGCCCTATTGTCTCTGGACATTGAACGCTTGCCCAGAAAGTATAAAGTGGTGTTCCTGGATGCTATTACGACCCTCGCTAGCTACAGTGGACACAGGGCCATCATAGGTCTCTTCTCTTACTGCAAACGCCTGTGCGGCAGCGGGAGGGCCATCGTCCTGGTGGCCCACTCCTATGCCTTTGACGACAGTATGCTCCTCCGCCTTCGTGCTATGTGCGACGCACACCTCAAGCTCGGCATTGAGAGTCTAGGGGCGAAGCTGGTAAAGACGCTTGAGGTACAAAAGATGCACGGCGCGGAGCTGAATACCGATAACATGGTCAGCTTCGAGATAGAGTCAGGGGTCGGGATACGGATCGTGCCGGGGACTAAAGTCAGGGTATAGCCCCCGGTACGAGAAGGTAATCACAGGGCCATTCCTCATACAGTCCGAACCCTCATCATGGGTGGGGAAACGCCGCATAGGAGGCCGCAAGATGCAATACTCCGAGACACACATCCTTGTCGTAGATGACGAAGATGGGATCAGAGACCTGTTTAAAGATAACCTGGAGGAACAGGGATATATTTGTCATGCGGCCCCCAGCGGGGATGCGGCTCTGGAAGTCCTGGCTAATGACAGGGTAGACCTGGCTCTGGTAGATGTCATGATGCCCGGGATGACCGGGTTAAGCCTCTTCCAGCACGTTAAGGAGCGTTATCCAGGTGTGGCGGTCGTCTTCGTCACAGCGATGGATGACCTGGATCTGGCGGTGGACTACCTCAAGAACGGGGCCTATGATTATGTAGTCAAGCCAGTGACGCGCAGGCGTCTGCAGCAGGTGGTCGAAGAGGCGCTGGAGAGACGTAGGGTCACCCTGGATGAGCAGCAGCACCGGCGACTCCTCGAGGAACAGACCGCTCACCAGGCCAGGGCGCTGGAGTCCAGGGTGAGGGAGCTTAGCTCCCTGAACCGCATGTTCCAGACCGAGCTCTCCGAGAAGTTCACTACGGTGGAGGCGGCCTATCTAAAAGCCCAGACTCCAAGAGAGCAGCAGCTTCGGCAGAGGGTAATGTCCCTCCGGGAATCGGAGAAAAAGCACATCTCTGATTACTTACACGGGCACGTACAATCCAAATTGCTGATTTTACAGCAACGGTTGAGGCAGTGTCAGGAGCTTGTTTCTCTCGACCCTGAACAGGCCTCGACCTTGCTGGAGGAGATCAGGGTTGAACTCAAGAGTGTCCAGGAGGACGATATAAGGCGGACCAGTCATGAGCTCTACCCCTACGTCGTCAACCTGGGACTGGTCCCGGCGCTGAGGTCCCTGGTAGACCGATTTAAAGAGGCCATCCCCATAGAGTTATCCATAGGGGCGGAGTTACGGAGCCGAGAGGAGGGCAATCGAAGGTTATTTCCAGAGGAGTTCAAGGTAGGAGTCTATCGGATCGCCGAAGAAGCCCTGGACAACGCAGTCAAGCACGCCCATGCCGAAATGGTGAAAGTGAAGCTGTATTGCCGGGACGATGGCCGTATTTACCTGGATATAACCGACGATGGCCGTGGATTTGAGACCGACAGGGCCTCCTCTGCTTATGGTCTCCTGGCTATGAAGGATTACGCTGAGGCGCTGGGTGGAAGCTGTCAAATAGAGAGCGTACCCGGCCGTGGGACCAGCATCCATCTCACTCTGCCGGTTCCAGCAAATGCATAGTAGTCACACTTGAGACATACCTTACTGACTCTCTCCATTGTAAGAGGCAACATAATAGGAAATCGTCTCGGTAGACAGCTCGACACCACATCAGCTATAATGGCGCAGACAGAGCAGTGTACACAGTTAGCTGGCCCATCAGCTTGAATCTCTTCTTCGACACTTCAGGCAAGTAGGGAGAGTCTGCGCCCATGACATCCCATCTCCTCCCCGACGACGATATCATAGCCAGGACCGTCAACGCACTGGAGTCTCGGAATGTACGCGTTTTTGTGGCAAGCACAAAAGAAGAGGCTAAAGAAAAGCTGATTGAAATAGTCCCTGAGGGAGCGGAAATTTTCAATAGCACCTCGGAGACGCTGGATGCCATTGGCTACACCGAGTTCGTACGCAACAATCCGCGTTACCGAAATCTGCATGATGCTGTTGAGGCCGAATCTGACCCGGCCAGGAAGGGCGACCTGCGCCGCCGCGCTTGTATAGCCGAGTACTACATTGGAAGCGTGCAAGCCATCACCGAGACCGGGGAGGTGTTCATAGCCAGCGCCTCCGGGAGCCAGATAGCTCCCTACGTCTACGGAGCCAAGCACGTTATATGGGTGGCTGGAACTCAAAAAATCGCCCCGACTTTTAATGATGCTATGAAGCGTGTGCGCGGCCACACCCTTGAAATGCACGACCGATGGCTGGCAGGCATGGGCTACGCTCCAACCCCCATCGGCAAGCTGGCCGTTGTAGAGCATGAGAACCAACCAGGAAGGATTACTCTGATACTGATAAAAGACAAGCTGGGGTGGTAGCCAGTGGCACAGGCTGTTCGGGAGGCGTTTCATGGTGCGCGTAACTTACGGGACAGTCACCAGGCACTACGCCAAGGGACTCACCAGCCGCAGGGCCCTTCTCTCCTTCGGCCTCTTGGTGGCGGCGGTGGGAGTGGCGGGCTTTTTCGTTGACTCGAAGCCTGGCGATGCCTACTACCTGGATACCGGGCAGAACATAGCCTATCTCATCATGGGGATAGCCTCGCTGGTGGTGGGGGAGATATGGACTTCGGAGTGGAAACGTGCCTTCCTGGGCATCGAGGGCCTGTTCTTCCTGGGGGTAGCCATCGCTGGTTTCGCCGTCTCTGGCGGTGAGGGCCATAGCCTGGGCATCTTCAACGCAGAGCACCCCTGGGAGAACGTGGTACATCTGCTGTTAGGGGTGGTGCTTCTAGGGGTGGTGTTCTACCCGCGCCGTTTCCGAGACTATGCTTACGGCAGCGGCGTCTCCGATTGAGGGGCGGTCGTCAAACCAGCTCCTAATCTGGCTGACGAAGGGCAAGATAAAAGGCCGCCTCGGCCAGCCGGGGTGGCCCTCTTAATACCATCCATCGATCATAGTCCAGTCGTAGGGTCTTTGATATATCTGCCTAGCTCCAACGACCGCATCACCTCATCCCACACCCCACTTAATCGAGCGGCGTCCTCCGGCCAGTAGTCAAAGGTGATCAAGGTCTGTATGTTCGACCCACGCCCTATGCAGATGCGTGTGTAGGCTTCTCTATGTTCATTGGGGTCCATGAAGCGGTACTCAACCCAGGCCAACTCCACATCGTCACGCTGCATGTGTCCAAAGTTCTCTGTAGGAATTAGAGACCGATGTTCGCCCTCAAGCGCGATCTGGATTAGCTGGGACAGGGGAAGACCACTCCAGTCAATTGGGGGGAGGCGTATATAAGAGCACTCCAACCTGCAGTCATCCTTTGGAGGTTTTCGGTCATAAAACTTGGTGGAAACCGAATCTAGCTCAATGGCCCAGTCCTGGGGAACGTTGAAGCGAACAGCTCCCCGGTCCGCCACAAAGATTTTGTAGCCGGGCTTTCCTATCCACAGGTGGTCTTTTTTCAGCTTTAAGGCTTCTTTCTTCCATTTTTTGGGCATAGTTTTTCCCTGTTAGGAGGAATGACATTTCACACACCCCCTTAATCCAGAGGAAGCTCCACCGCCTCCCGCTCCTGGTCCTGCTCGATAGTCCTGGCAGCGGCTTCGACCTGGCTCTTGCTCCAGATACGCTGGGCGTCGCGGGACTTCCAGGGCATGTGCCTGCGCCAGAAGATGATGGCGGCATCGGTGGCGCCCAGCTTCTGGGGAGCGTGGGGGTCCAGCGCCCCCACCGCCTGGACGGGTAAGTCCTCCTTCTCGTTAGTACACTGAGGGCCACCGAAGTAGACGTACCACGCGTTGTAGTGTATCTTCCACCAGATACGTCGTAGCGGGTTCTTAATCCGCTTCATCGTGAAGGTAAACATCCGAGTGTTGTCGGCGTCAATGGGGGTGAAGAACCGCAGGTGCTGAGTAGACCGCCGAGAGCTGGGACAGGCGATGGAGGGCAGGCGGTACAGCCCGCCGGGCCGCTGGTTGTTGAAGGCGCTCGTTTGCTGCCGCAGCGGGTCTACTCTGCCCATGTTCCTGAACCGCCACCAGGCGTGCTGAGGCCACTTCTTCCCCAGCTCTGGGAAGTGGCCCTGATAGGTATCCTTCCGAACGCGAGGTGCGATGCAGATGTAGTTGTCTCCCTCCTCGGTGATGTCGGTACCCTCCCAGAAGGCGGGCAGCTTGTTGAAAATCTCCCCGCTGATGAGCCTCCGAATGCCCCCGCGGTGTATTTTGCTGTTGTGGGAGTCTCTGGAGTTCTCCATGGTCAGAGACCAGTTCATGGGCCATATCCTTACATATGTCTCTATCTCTACGTTGGGCTCGAAGAACTCCTCAGGCAGGTCCTCTTCCAGGGGCACGGGCTCGGTCACCCCCATCCAGATGTAGACCACGCCCCGGTGGGTTCGAGTGGGATAGTGCCTGGCGCGGAGCTTGGGCTGCAGCTTCGAGGTGGGCCCGTCGGTCAGCGCCGCCACACACTGCCCCTTGCCGTCGAAGGTATACCCGTGGTAAGGACAGGTGATGAACCCTTTGTACTCGTTGTTACCCATACCCTTGCCTATGCCGCCGGATAGGAACGCTCCGCGATGGGGGCATGTGTCGTTCAAGGCCGCCACTTTGTTCTCAGCGTCTCTGAAGAAGACGACTTGATCCCCCAGAAGCCTCATGGACACGGGCTTGCGGCCTATCTTCTTGTCCTCCACCGCCGGATACCAGTACTCACGGTATCCCAGCTCGGGCACGAAGTCGTGGACTCCAATGCCGGAAGCTCCCCTGGGTGCATACCTGCCAGCCCCGTTTGTATGGTGGCCGTTGACCTGACGGTTGACCATTTTGCACCTCC
>CAYWGG010000065.1:0-12106 GCA_964457285.1 uncultured Dehalococcoidia bacterium | reverse complement strand
CTTTTGCACGGCCTGGCCGGAGTGCTAATCTGGGTAAAAAGGGCTCCCAGCCCCCGACGCACCCGTCCTGGCGTCAGTTTCCTTTGTCCTTTCTGCCAGGGCAGGGGGTGGTCACCCACCAGGGGACGGGCCAGATACACCATCCATTGGGCCAAGCTCACTACCATACTCCAACGGTCCCAGGTCTCGGCATCCTGAAAGCGAGGCAAAGTCCAGTGTAGCTGCTCTTTGCGCCACCGGATGCTGGGCTCCACAGGCCACCGCCACTGGTAGCAGCGCCACAGCCCATCAGCAGGCCATGCTGGTCCCTGCCAACCCAGCCACAAGGCTTCTTTGAGGTGCTCCTTCTCCAGGTGCACCTGGATGCGCAGCACACCCAAGGGGGTGTCGGTCGCCTCCCTGGCGTGGAGGTTGCCCCAGTACTGGATGTCCACCTGGCCCCAATGGGGGTCCTTGAACTGGGACCGCGGCTCTGGCGCTCCCCAGGTATGAGGCTCCTTGAAGACAAAGGGTCCCCCATGCTTCCTGGGTCTACCATGACCACTATAGGGAGGTGGTGGACGGTAAAGCACCCGGTCCTTGCGCAAGCGCACCAGAACACCGCAGGGTTGCCATACTTGCCATCAGCCACACAGAGGGTGAAGTCTGCCCCCTGGCGAAGCTGGCACAAGGCCTTCACCTGGGCCACCCCTACCTGGATAGCATCAGTGGTGCTGGGGATGCGTTGTACATCCAGGGGCAAGGCCCAGCTACTTCTGGGTTGGGCAACCCAGGTCAGCAGAGAGTAGGGATAGCCCACCACGATGGAGACCCCGTCACTGGCCTGGGTGGGGCTGTAGAGAGCCTGCCCTGAGCGGAGCGAAGGGTACTGGCGGTTGGGCAGAGTGGGAGCTTGGGGTCTGGGCCAGGTGGTGCCATCCAGGGGGAAGGCCTTGACTCCCTGGTGAGGCACCTGAGAGCGCAAATGCTCTTTGAGCCACTGGGTATCCTGGCGTCCCCCTTCCAGGGCAGCGTAGGCACTGGGCCAGCGACGGTGGAATAGTGGAGAGAGGCTAAGCTCTGGGAAGGAGCTTATTTATAGGGCCACTGAGGAGGAGGGAGTCCAGGAGTTCCAAACTGGATCGTGAGCTTGCCAAACCGATGGGCATCCCTGAGCTTGGTGAAGCCGGAGTGGTAGGCCGCTTGCCTGAAATCTAGAAGCTTGGTTGTCCATACCATAATGCTTCTACCGATGGGCGGCCTACGCAACCCGTGGGCAGCCATTTGTCTAAACTCGAGTTCAGAAATACCAAATCTTATTACAGTTCGCACACTTCATCCCTTCCCCCTTGGCCATCCGAGGTGCTGAGAGCATCATAGGCCAGTACAAATGTTGGGATCAACTTGATATATTAATGGTGGCAGGCTACACCACCTGCCAGTACCTGCGTCCTCGTAGCCTGACCACCCTGCCGAAGTGCTCATCGGGCTTGAAGTGGCCCGCCGCCACGATAAAGCCCTCCCGCTCGAACCGCTCCAGCATGGCCTCTCGGCTCTTCAGCCCAAGCTCCTTGTCCAGGTCCGCCCGGGAGCACCATCCCGGCTCTCGTATCTGGACCTTGCTGTGGAACACGTCGCCCACTACCGCGCCCCTCTGACCCTGGGAGGTGATGATCACGTTGACGTGGCCCGGCGTGTGGCCTGGGGTCGCCACGGTGCTGATCTCGGATGTGATGGCGTGCTCTCCCTCGATCAGCTCCATACACCCAAGCCCCTCCAGGGGAACGACACACTCCGCTATGTAGAGGGTCGTCTTCAGCACTGAGGGGTTGGTGAAGTGCTCCCAGTCGGCCCTGGGAACCAGGTATCTGGCCCGGGGGAAGGTGGCCCTGGGTTTGCCACCCTCCAGGGTCACGTTCCAACCCACGTGGTCAGCATGCAGGTGGGTGTGGACGACGGTAGTCACGTCGTCAGGGTTGACCCCCAACCGCTTGAGCTGGTTCAGCATGTCCCCGCGGCGGTTGCCCCTTGTCGGGTGCGGGCCTGGCCCCATGCCGGTGTCCACCATGACCACCTGACCCTGGGAGCGGAGGGTAAAGCAGCCGTAATAGAGCTGAAGCTGGCCGCTCTCCAGGTGGTCGGCCTCGTAAGGCCCCCAGGCATCCAGAGGTACATCGGTAAAGAAGTCTTCGGGGTTGCGTGGAGGCGGGACCATGTCAATGACGGCCAGTACCTCCACATTGCCTATGGTAATTCGGTCTGCTACCATGATTCTCTCCCTCCTGATTATAAGCAGTCAGCTATCAGCGTTCAGCTTTCAGCTAAGCCCCTCATCCCCATCCCTTCTCCCACTGGTGGGAGAAGGGTGACTGAAGAGCCTGCCCTGAGCGCAGCCGAAGGGTCGGGATGAGGGCCTTTAGCTGACTGCTGACTGCTGATTGCTAATGGCTTATTCTAGTATTGTACCAGGGAAAAGATGTCGTAGCTCTGGAGGCGTTTCCTTCCCTCCAGCTCGGTAAGCTCTATCACCAGGGCCAGGCTCACCACTCGACCCCCAGCCTGCTCTACCAGATGCGCTGCGGCAGCAAGGGTGCCGCCGGTGGCCAGCAGGTCATCCACTATCAAGACTCCCTGGCCGGGTGCGATGCCGTCCCTGTGCATCTCTACCACGTTGGTGCCATACTCCAGGGAGTATTCTGTCCTCAGGGACTCGGCGGGGAGTTTTCCCTGCTTTCTGGCTGGAACCAGGGGCTTTCCCAGCCTGTAGGCCAGGGCCGCCCCAAAGATGAAGCCCCGGGCCTCGATGGCCACGATAGTGTCTATAGGGGCTCTGGCGTATCGGTCTGAAAAGCTGTCAACGATGTACTTAAACGCAGCCGGGTCCTTCAGAAGGGGCGTGATGTCTCTAAATAAAATTCCGGGCGTGGGAAAGTCCTGTATCTCCCTGATATATGGTTTCAAGTCCATCTCTGTTCCTCTATCTCATATGACGTTGGCCCTAGCCCCTTTACCTTTGGACAAGGCTGTACCCTCTGCCATCCACGATTTGCAGTGTAGTGGAGCACCTGAACTCCGTCAAGCGCCCTTTTCTTTTACCTGCCGCACGCGTCATGAAGGGTAATAAGGGATGGCTATCTCCGCTGGAAGGCAATGGCATAAGACAATAGACCAGAGCTAACCTGGAGGCGGATAAAGTGGAGCGTTACGTGGATGCTTTGCTTGGAGCAGCTTTGAAGTAGTTATAGTTCTTGGCAATATAAGCGTGCCATTTGCTGGGCACGGAGTATTCGTGGTAGATAGCCGTCACAGGACATACCGGCTCACAAGCCCCGCAGTCAATACATTCATTGGGGTCTATAAAGTACATCTCATCTTGATCGGTGGTATGTATACAGTCTACAGGGCACACATCTGTACAGGCCGCGTCTTTGACTCCGAGGCAAGGGTCCGTGATTATGTACGTCATCTCTAACCCCTACTTCCTTTCCCTCCCAGCCTTTTGACATGATTTAAGAGGGATTCCTGGAAACACCCATCACCACAGCCAATAAAGGTAGCGAGGCGTACCACCTCAGGAATAGATCAATACTCCCTTTGAGGGATTAACCAATATTTTGATGCCAAACCCTCGACCCGTCAAGAGATATTGCTGAATGAATTATATCAGAATATCTGTGTGCCAGGAGCGAATGCCTGGTCTATGTCCCTTCACCCCTCGCCTGTGGAATGGGCCCTGGCTATCGAAAGGTCACTCATCGAGGTGGAGGGCCGCGCATGGGAGTCAGGCTCTGCGGAACGGGCCTCGGGGGGCAGGGACTCCTCCCAGTGAGGAATTAGCACGCGGGAGGTGGATTCCATAGTCATGATAACTATTACCCCAACAAAGCTGAAGGCCATAGACAGGGCCAGAGCCGGGCCGTAGGAGCCGGTTGCCGCGATGGCAAAACCGGACAGCATCGCCAATCCGTGGCCCAGAAGGGCCCCCATCATCTGAAAGCCGTAGGTAGTAGCTATGGGCCCCGAACCGAAGTATTGCCGGTTCACCACCAGGTAAGCGGACATTTCGCCCCCAAAACCTATACCAAAGAGAACGCCGAAGAGGTAGAACATCCACACGTCCTGGGCCCAGAAGAGGACCAGTACCGTGATACCCTGGATAAATAAGGCCGCCGCCATCATCGGTTTCCCTCCAAAGCGCTCCGCCAGTATGGGGGTAATGAAGCGGCTGCCGACGCTACAGATGGAGATAATGCTAAGGATTACCGCCGCCGCAACCAGCGAGACACCCCGGTCATTGGCTATGGGAATGGAGAAGATGAGGACAATGCCGTGGCCCGCACAGCCCAGGCCGTGGATGGTGGGGAGATTCCAGAACGCCCTGGTGCGCCGGACATGTTGATTGAACACCTTCGCCCTGAGCATCTCTATCGCCTTACTCCTGACCGGCTCGGGGGGGTCAGTCTCGGCAGTCCCATAGGGCTTGAGACCCAGATCGGCGGGGCGATCGCGGAAGAATAAAGTTAGCAAAAGCATGATGCCACCTCCCACGGCACCGAAGCTCCAGAAGGTGGCTTGCCAGCCTATCTCGCCCAGGAGGTAGCCTACAAGGGGGGCCAGGATGGCAGTACCTACACCGCCAGCGGCCCACAGTATCCCCGTACCCAGGCCCAGACGCCGCCGGAACCAGCTGCTCACCGACGCCATGAGGGGCACCATAGAGATGGACTGGGTTAGGGACAGCACGATTCCAAAGATGAGGAAAAATTGCCAGACCTCACCGACAAACCCCAGCAAGAACATGCTACCACCATAAAGGATGCTCCCTGTCAGCATCATACGGCGTGGCCCATACCGCTCTCCTAGCCAGCCGCTCACGGGAGAAAAGGCGGCGCCAACGAAATAGTAGAGCATTATGGCTGCGCTTATAGTACCTATGCTCCAGCCGAAGGCGCCATCGGGGTCTTTGAGAGGGGCTATCATGACGCCCGCAGCCATGCTAATAGAGCCGCCGATGACCTGGACTGCCGTTAGTATGCCTACGATTACCCAGGCGTAATGGACTCTGGCAGGCCGTCTGGCTGCATCCAGGTCCCTCTTAGGCTTCGCAATCACAGACACGATTCACATCCATCCTTACAGGGTTCGCATGTTGAGTGAGCGAGCATGATAGAGCATCTGATAAGTACCCCACCCTGAGAGGGTGGGGAGGGGGTATGCTAGCACCTCAGTGAAGGGGACAAGCCTTGAGCACAACCTTCCCCCACCAGCTATCGGACTTGCTCACGTCTACCACCTGCTCAGTGGGTATAGCCTTGTCAGCTCCGGAGGAGGGCTTAGGGCTAGTCACACCGAAACCAGGGGCGCCACCGACGACGCCGAAAGGGAGGCTCCCATCCCGTGCATCCAGATCAGTGGAGATCGCCCAAGCACCGAAGAAGATGGTAAGTAAAACCATCACTACCAGGACGGCCAGAAACGTAGCGGGGACCCCTTTTATTCTCCAGTCTACCAGGAACATTTGCACGAACCTATCAGACTTATCACGTCTATTCTGAGCGTAAAGCCCACCTATTGTCAAGGGATATTGTTTAATATGCTGTATTAATTGTATAATATATAATATTACTAAAACTGGTATAGGAGGAGGCGGCTATGGAGATACGAGAACTTGTCAGCTTCTATCACGTCGCCCGGCTGCGGAGCGTATCTAAGGCTGCCGAGTACCTGGAGATCGGTCAACCAACGGTGACTACCCATCTGCAAAAGGTGGAGAGAGAATTCGGAATTGTCCTGTTTGACCGCATAAAAAGGCCCATTCAACTGACATCCGATGGGATAGTCTTTTACGAGTTAGCTAAACCCATAGTAGACGGGATAACCGATGGAATAGAAGCCCTCAAGATGCAGATGGACTATCCGGAGCACCGGGGCTCCTTTGTGATAGGTGCGTTCCCGGACATAGTATTACATCACCTCCCACAGGTAGTGAAAGAGTTCAGGGCCAACTATCCGATGGTCCAGATAAAGCTGGCGGCCCGGCGATATTCGGCACTGATGGAGATGGTAGCGGCTGGAGAAGTAGACATAGCTCTGGCCACTAGACCGGAGCCGCCGAGTCCCGCCCTGCAGTTCAGGCACCTCTTCACATCCGACTTCGTACTTGTGACTCCCCTCGGCCATGAGTTGCTTGATATGCAGGAAATCGCCTTCAAGGATATTGCCCGGTGGCCCCTTATCCTCCTGAGCTCTGGAAGCGTGAGCCGTATGGCCCTTGAGCAGGCCCTGAGGCGAGAGGGACTCCAGTACAGTATCGCCCTGGAAGTGGACATTATCGAGATGGCGAAGAGGTATGTGGAGATAGGAATGGGGGTCGCCGTCACTCATGAGTACGCTGTGCAAGCTGGGGATAGCGCCAAGCTGGGAATACGGAAGCTGACGGGGCTCTTGCCCTCTGCCGAGATGGGGCTGATCACCCTCAAAGGTAAGTTCCTCAGCAGGTCCGTCCGAAACTTCATTGATACCTTGGAGTCCCACTTGGGCGAGTTCATTCATGGATGAGTTCGTCGGTAGGCGCTCGCTTCGTGTTGCCTTTCCTTGACGCCACCTGCGCCAGGCCATAAGCTATTGGTAGATTTGGCTTTCCCTTCTGGGGCTGAGTGATGGAAAGTGCCAACCATGTTCCGGAGATAATGCAGGAACGCCGCATGAGCAAGGCCAATCTGGAGCGTCTTCTGGCTGACCTGGAGACAAGGGATATTGCTAATGGAATAACTGTTTACGCCAGGGCCGGGCACTTCCCTATCCTCACCCCGACCTTTGGTCACTCTTCTCCCGGTGGGAGAAGGGTCAGGGATGAGGGAGGGCTGGAGGAGCTGAGGCTGCTTGCTCCCAGGATTGAGAAGTCTGAAACGGGGGCCGTAGCATTCTGGAGTGAGGGCTGTAAACTCATCATCCTGCCTCCTTTTCCCGTGGAGCGTGACCAGTTGCTGGCAGGCTGGGATACCTCCCAGCTACGAGCGCTCATGGCCAGGGATTACCTGCTGGGAGTGGTACTGCTGCGCCTGGGGAGATTCGCCGTGGGGGTGTTCCGAGGTGGGGCGCTGCTGTCCTCCAAGACCGATACGAGGTACGTCAAAGGCAGGCATAGCGCAGGAGGCTGGTCACAGAAGCGGTTCGAGCGCATCAGGGAGAAGCAGGCCCAGGAGCTTTTCGACAAAACCTGCTCCGTCGTAAAAGAGCAGTTCGCACCCTTCGAGGGACAGCTAGACTACATCCTCCTGGGCGGAGAGAGGTTCACCCTTCAGGGGTTCCTCAAGCGGTGCGACTACCTGCAAAGGCTGTCCCAGGGTAAAAAAATTCTGGGCAGGGTGCTCAACGTAAGGGAGCCCAACCAGAAGGCCCTTGAGGGGGTTATCGAGACGGTCTGGGAGAGCCGGGTGCTGAGCATCAGGTGAAGGAGTGCCCCTTTCAGTGGAGGTAAAGCAGATGACGCCACAGACCTATCAAAAACTCATTATGGAGGGCATTAAAGGATTACCGCCAGAAACCCTCGCCGAGATTGTAGACTTCGTTTATTTCGTGCGTAAACGAGTGCTCAAGCCGCAAGCCTTTGAGGAGTGCCTGCAGAATGTCTTGCTTAAGGCCGAGTTAAGCCTACTGAGTCGTGACGAAGAGGCCCATTTGGAAAAGGAATTTGAAGGCTATGACCAACTCTATCCCAGAGAGTGAATTCGTCACGGATACGGTGGGACTGGTCTTAAGGATCGAACGCCGTAGACTAGGACCAGCAGCAAAGTCCATCTTTGATTTAGCAGAGTCAGAAAAGGCGATCATTTATGTACCTGGGCTGGTCCTTGCGGAAATACTGTATCTCTCTGAGAGACAACGAATCAGCATCTCGTTTGGCGAAGCCTTAGAGTATCTGAGACAGCACTTGAATTATAAAGAGTATCCGATGAGCTTTGCTGTTATCCGGTCGGCGGCTGAAATCACTGATATTCGGGAGCTACACGCCCGCTTGATTGCCGCTACAGCTCGATTGCTTGACCTGGATTTGATCACAAATGACCAAACCATTCAAGCATCTGCCTTTGTGAGAACAGTGTGGTAAAGCAATGCAACAGCATACAACAGAGCATAACGCATCCGAAAGTACCCTCCAGCCCACCGACCTGCGGGAAAGCTCCCTGCGTCTCTTGGAGTTCCACCTGGTGAGGGAGAAGCTGGCGGGCTACACCACCTTCTCGCCGGCCAGAGAGCTGGCCCTCGAGCTGACGCCGTCCTACGATCTGGCCGAGGTAGTGCGGCGGCAGCAAGAGACGACAGAGGCTCGCCGCTTTCTGGAAAGGGGGTCCACCCTGGACCTGGCCGAGGCCAAAGACCTGCGCCAGCCCCTTCATCGGGCCGGCCTGGGAGGCATCCTCACGGGGGATGAGCTAAGGAGTATCCACGACACCCTGAAGGCGACTCGTGGGGCTCGGGCGGCTGTCCTTCGTTGGAAAGAGGAGATGCCCATCCTTGGGGCCATCGCTCAAAACCTGCCCGTCCTGAGGGACCTGGAGAACGAGTTGGCCGCCACCATAGGCCGGTCTGGTGAGGTGCTGGATAGCGCCAGCCCTGGACTGAAGGATTTGCGCGCCGAAGCTCGCTCTGCCCACCAGCGTCTGACGGACTCCCTGGAACGCACCGTAAAGCGAATGCAGCGACATGGCATCCTTCAGGAGCCTATCATCACCCAACGCAGCAGCCGGATGGTCCTCCTGCTAAAAGCCGAGATGAAGCACCGCCTCCCAGGGATCGTCCACGACGTCTCCGACAGTGGGGCCACCCTCTTTGTGGAGCCTATGGCGGCCATTGGCCTGGGTAACCGATGGCGAGAGTTACGCCTGGCCGAGGAGCGTGAGGTGGAGAGGGTGCTGCGCACCCTTTCGGCGAAGGTGGAAGCCCACAGCAACGACCTCCTCCGCGGTCTGGAGCTTATGGCGCAGCTAGACCTGGCTATGGCTAAGGCCCGGCACGCCCTGGCCATCAAGGCAACCGCCCCTACGATGGTTGAGGGCAACCACAATATTATATGGCTGATGGACGCCCGACATCCCTTGCTGGATAGGGAGGTAGTACCCATCACCGTCAAGGTGGGGGACCAATGCTCTCTCCTGCTTATCACAGGTCCCAACGCTGGGGGCAAGACGGTGGCCCTCAAGACCACGGGGCTCCTCATGTTGATGGCCCAGGCCGGGCTTCACGTGCCCGCCAGGGAAGGCACCATCAGCCTTTTCGATGGGGTCTACGCCGACATTGGCGACCAGCAGAGCATCCAGCGCTCCCTCTCCACCTTTAGCTCCCACATCCAGAACTTGCGGGCCATCATGGGCCAGGCCACACCTAAGTCGTTGGTGCTCATTGACGAGCTGGGGACCAGCACGGACCCCGAGGAGGGTGCGGCCCTGGCCAAAGCCATTCTCAGCCACTTCTTCCAGCGGGGCATCACTCTGGTAGCCACTACCCACCAGCGGGACGTAGCCGCCTTCGTCCAGGAGCAACCGGGGATGATGAACGCCAGCGTCGAGCTTGACCCCCTGACTCTGGCTCCTACCTACCGTCTGACCCTGGGACTGCCTGGCAGGAGCTACGCCCTCACCATCGCATCACACCTGGGCCTGGAGAAGGAGACCGTCGAGCACGCCCGGTCCCTGCTATCTCCTGTCCACCAGAGGTCAGAAAGCCTCTTGAGAGAGCTTCAAGAGGAGCGTCACCTGGCGGAGAAGGCCCGCGAGGAGGCAGAGGAAGCTCTGGCCCAGGCAGAGCGGAAAAACGCGGAGCTGGAGGAACAGCTCGCCACCATACAGGATAGACGGGCGGAGATGGTAGAGGAGGCCCGACACCAGCTCCAGCAGAAGGTTGAGGAGATCACCAAGCGCCTCCGTGGGGCGGAACGGGCCCTGGACCGCCCGGTGCCTCCTGGGTTTGAGCCTTCACCGGAGAAGCCTCCACCCGCTATGCCAGACTTTACGATAAAACAGGCCCGTGAGGAGGTGGCCCAGGTACGGCAGGAGCTGGGTTCCCTCGACTGGCAACCGCCTCCCAGCAGACGCCGTGACTGGCTGGAACGCCTTCAAGCTGGAGACCGTGTGTACTTGCGGGGTATACCGCGTCCTGTAGAGGTGATAACGCCCCCAGACCATGGAGGGATGTTGGAGGTCCTTCTCGGTACCATGCGGGCCAGGCTACCGGTCAATCAGCTTGACAGACCTGCTCAAGCCCAGATCACACATTCTCGAGATGCCGTATATCACTCTCGCCGTGAGAAGAAACAGGTCAATACCGAGCTGAACCTTCATGGCATGAGGGTGGAAGAAGCCCTTGAGCGAGTAGAGGGCTTCCTCAGCGACGCTACAGTATCAGGCCTCTCCTCGGTACGCATCGTCCACGGCGTGGGCACCGGCGCTCTGAGGAACGCCATCCGCGAACACCTGAGCCGTCACCCCCTAGTGAAGTCCTTCGGGCGAAGCGAGAACACAGCCAGCGACGGCGTCACCGTGGTTGAGCTGGCGTGACGGGCCTCTTGAATCCTCTCGCGGATCTTCTCCACAGGTGGATTGTACCCCTCAGGGTGCAGATGGACAGGCAGTCCTTGCCCTACTCACCACGGAACCGAGGCGCTCGTTTCTCCACGAAGGCCGTTATTCCCTCTTGGAAGTCCCTGGTCAGGGCGATTTCGCTGATGTTCTGGGATTCCTCGTCAAGCTGGGAGCCTATATCAGATGTCCAGGAACGATCCATCAGCGCCTTTACCCGGCCATAGGCCAGGGTCGGCCCCGAGGCCAGGCGCTGGACCATCTCCTGGGTATGCCTCTCTAACTGGTCGGAGGGCACCACCAGGTTTACCAGGCCGATATCGAAGGCGCGCTGGGCGCTGATGGGCTGGTTCATCAGGTAGACCTCCATAGCTCGGCCCGCACCCACCAGCCGGGGGAGGTAATAAGTCGAGCCGCCGTCGGCTGTAGCGCCAATGTTAGCGTAGGCCATGAAGAAGCGGGTTTCCTGGGAAGCGATTCGCAGGTCGCAGGCCAGGGCCAGGCTGAACCCGCCGCCAGCGGCGATGCCGCTCATACTGGCAATGACCGGCTTGGGTAGCTGGCGGACCTTCAGCACAGCATTGCGGTGCAACCGGTCGGCCAGATCCTTCAGATGGGAAGACAGCCCTTGTGGGCCCCTCTCCAGCGCATGGGTAAAGTCCCTCACGTCGGCTCCGGAGCAGAAGGCGCCGCTGCTGCCTGTGATGACTACAGCCCGCACCTCTCTGTCCTTGCAATCATCTAGCGCCCTGGCAAGGTCATCAAGCATGTCGGGAGACAGGGCGTTTCGGACCTCCGGGCGGTTGAGGGTTATGGTAGCCACGCTACCCTCTTTCCGAAAGTTCACCTTCTGTTGCCTCACTGAACACCTCCTTACGTGGCGAGCGTGTCGGACCACCTATCCTTTCAGAGTATACTATCATATAGGCCGTGAAATGGCCCTTCGACAAGCTCAGGGCGTAGGACGGCCCGTGAGTTTCTGGTACAATTTCCACGGTACTTTTACCCTGAGCAGCGGCCCCTCCTCTGCCCAGGCTAAAAGGGAGGTGTGGGATGAACCAGGACGATCCGAATGTCAAGGCTGTGCTGGCGGTCAACCTGCGGTTCTACGAGGCTTTCGGCAGCCTGGACATTGGGGAGATGGACAAGGTCTGGGAGCACTCCGACAGGGTACTGTGCATACATCCGGGCTGGCGGCTTCTGGCGGGCTGGGAGCAGGTGCGAAAGAGTTGGGAGGCTATCTTTTACAACACCAGCCTGATGCACTTCAATATCACCGACGCCCAGGTGATCATCCAGGGGGACTGCGCTTGGGTATCGTGTGTGGAGAACATCACCAGCGTCGTTGACGTGAGGGCCTCGAACTTCGCTGTCCAGGCGACCAACGTCTTCGTGCGAGGAGAGGGCGGCTGGCGAATGGTGCACCACCACGGCTCAGGCTGATATAACTACTGAGTCCTCCATCTACGGGCGAGAGGGAGCTAGAAGCCTCCTCCCCCCTTGATACGCGTGATGCACATTAGCACCTTACCAACTGAAGAGCGTGGCAA
>CAYWGG010000064.1:0-12137 GCA_964457285.1 uncultured Dehalococcoidia bacterium | reverse complement strand
GCAGTCGGGCCTGCGTCCCGACTGCGTGGTGGTCACGTGTACGGTACGGGCGTTGAAGATGCATGGGGGAGTGGGGCGTATCGTCGCGGGACGCCCGTTGCCTCCTGAGCTGAGGCAGGAGAACCTTCCTGCCCTGGAGAAGGGGGCTGCCAACATGATGTGGGCGGTGGGAATAGCTTGTCAATTCGGAGTGCCGGTGGTCGTGGCCATAAACCGGTACAACACAGATACAGAGGCGGAAATATCCCTCCTCAAGGAGAAGGCCCTGGAGGCCGGAGCGGTAGGCTGCGTCGCCCATACAGCCCACTCCCGTGGCGGCGAAGGAGCAGTAGAGCTGGCAGAGATGGTAAAGGAGGCGGCCGCCAGGCCCAACGACTTCCGCCTTCTGTACGAGGATAGCGCCTCCATCAAAGATAAGATTCACACCCTGGCCACCAGGCTGTATAACGCCGATGGTGTGTCTTACGAGCCAGCAGCGGAACGCCAGATACGCCAGTTTGAGGAGCTGGGCTGGGGGAGCCTACCGGTGTGTGTGGCCAAGACCCACCTCTCCCTGTCTCACAACCCCTCCTGGAAAGGGGTGCCCGGCGGCTACGTCTTCCCCATCCGTGAGGTGCGCGCCTCTATCGGGGCTGGGTTCCTCTATCCTCTGGCGGGGGACATGAGCACCATGCCCGGCTTTCCCAGGCAGCCAGCGGCCCAGAGGATTGACATCAATGATAGGGGAAAGACCGTGGGGCTGTCATAGCCTATCCCCCCGCAGGGCCCACACCCAGACCCGGCTCAGTCATCTTCACAGGGTCCAGCAGCTCATCAAGCTGCTCATCGGTCAGGGCAGTCATTCTCTTTGCTACCTCTCGGATTGTGCCGCCGGTGGCGGCGGCTTCCTTGGCGATCTGAGCAGCCTTGTCGTACCCGATGGCCGGGGACAGAGCCGTGCCCAGCATCAGGCCCTTCTCCACCATACCCGGGCCCGTTTCAGTAGCCTTGAGGCCCTTCACGCACTGCTCGGCAAAGTTATCGGCGGAGGTGACCAGCAGGGATATAGACTGAAGCAGGTTGTAGGCTGCCACAGGCATCATGGTGTTAAGCTCAAAGTAACCCCCCTGGCCCGCCAGGGCTATTGTGGCATCATTCCCCACCACCTGGGCCACTACCTGGACCACCGACTCGGCGATGACGGGGTTTATCTTCCCTGGCATGATAGAGCTTCCTGGCTGCACCTCCGGCAGGACCAACTCTCCAAGTCCCGCCCTGGGGCCACAGCCCATCCATCGGATGTCGTTGGCGATCTTGTGGAGGCTTATGGCCACTGTGCGCAACACCGCGCTGGCTTCCACCACGGCGTCCAGGGTCGCCTGGGCCTGGAAGTGGTTGTCCGTCTCCTGCACCTGGACGCCAGCCGTCTCCGAGAGGAGATGGCAGACTCGCGCGGCAAACTCAGGGTGAGTGTTCACCCCGGTGCCCACTGCAGTGCCTCCAAGGGCTAGCTGAGAAAGCTCCTCCTGGGCATGGCGCAGCCGATGGATACCGTATTCCACCTGCCCGGCAAAGCCCTTGAACTCCTGTCCCAAACGGATGGGTGTTGCGTCCTGGAGGTGAGTTCGCCCGGTCTTGACGATGGGCCAGAACTCCCTGCTTTTCTCCTCCAGAGCGGTTCGCAGCCTTTCCAGCGCGGGGATTAACCTCTCATTCACCTGGATGAGGGCGGAGAGGTGGATGGCTGTAGGTATGACGTCGTTGGAGGACTGGCCCATGTTGACATGGTCGTTGGGGTGCACCAAACGCTGCCCTCGCTGCCCACCCAGGATTTCCGTCGCCCGGTTGGCAATCACCTCGTTGGCGTTGGTGTTAGTGGAGGTTCCCGAGCCCGTCTGGAAAATGTCTACCACAAACTGGTCGTCGAACCGGCCCTGGGCCACCTCCTGGGCCGCCTCCACTATGGCACTGCCGATGTGGCCCTCCAGCAGGCCCAGACCCATGTTGGCTCTAGCGGCACACAGCTTGATCAGGGCCAGGGCGCGGATGAAGCTGCGGGGGAAACGGAGGTCGCTGATAGGGAAGTTGAGCTCTGCTCTCCTGGTGGAAGCGCCGTAGTAGGCGTCTATGGGCACCTCCACCGGCCCCATTGAGTCGCGCTCGATTCTAACCCTTTGGCCAGGCTCTGGGTGGACCTTTTGCTGAGTAGCCATGCTTACAACCTCCTCATAAAAAATGTTCTACTTTGATTTTAAGGGTGCAAGAGGAGGTTGGGTAGACCCCAGACGGCAGCAAAAAGGCCGCCGGATTTGTTCCAGCGGCCCAGCGTAGTCTCATGCGGCCCATTTGAGGGAGGGTGGAAGCAGCCTAGTTGCGTATGCCTACCAGCTTACCGGTGACTATGAGGCGGTGGTCGTATACCCACTTGGGCACACAGGTTACCAGGTGAATGGTCGGGCCCCCAGTATCATAGAGCCTCATATCGTCCTGGTGGACCACTCTGGACTCCACTATCCGGTAGAGATAGGAAGCCTTAGCGCTTTCAATGATGGCATATACCTCTTCCCCTCTCCGCAGCAACTCGGCAATCTTGGGAAGCGTGTAGAATACGTTGCCCTCGCCTTCTATGGGGCTTTCCAGATGGCCGAAGAGCCAAACGCCGCCCTTCTCTCCTGGGTTGGCCGATTGAGGTATGTGTCCTACTACGTTCTTGGGCGTTTCATAGGCCCTGCTGTCGCCCAGGTTCAGTACCCGCAGTCCCGTCACCTGGGAATCCACTATGATGGATGGTATGATGATTCGCGTAGGAGCAGATAGAGTCCCCACGGGAGCCGCCATACTGGGGTCTACAGGTTTGAAGCCCTGGATGAAGGAAGACTCTAAGTGGCTGGTGGGCTCATACCCCAGGGGGTTGTTCCAGTAGCTGGCCTTGAGGGCTTCCCCGGGATAAAGCTGCTGCGCCGCTATCGCTGACGGGGATATTTGCGGCGATTGGTTGACCATTTCCAACCCAGAAGGTAAGAGACTATCACCGGGACCTTCTGGGACTTGCATTGGTGGAGGTCCACTACCAGGGCCTGCCCCCTCTGGGGGTTGCGACAACTGGTTGCTCCCACCTCCCCCAGGAATCGCCTCTACTTCGGTAGGTGAAACAGGGCTCTCTATTCTGGCCTGCAACAGCTCGCCCAACGGGGTGCCGATTTCCTGTACCCCCACCGAGGGGCTAGTGTACATTTCCGATGTTCCCTCTGCTGCCTGTTGCAGTGAATTCAGGGGGTGCGTGGTACCCAGATTGCTGCCCTGGGGAATAAGGGCTTGGGTGACGCTAACGTTTAGACCATCCAGGTTTGACCGGGCTCTATGGGCGTAGATGAAGTAGGCAATCCCAGCACTTAGAAGGATCACACCAGTAATGACCAGGAAGATGGCCGAAGCCCGGATAAACCGCCGTTGTAGTCGAGATCGCAGCAGCAAATAATCGTAGCCTGCTTCCATGCTATCTACCTCTAATAGGAAATGGGGACGTATACTAGAGGGGATATGTTTCTTGGCCTGCTATCACCCTAGTTGATACCAACCTGCACAGTGTCCTCTTTGCCACGACGAACGAAGGACAAGGTAAAGCCTAAAGCACCGGGGGTAAACTCGCGGAGCTTAGCGTACCCGAGGGGAATGCATCGCTCCGCTACTTATGGGCTCGTTCAGATATATGTCGCCATTCCGGATCTTGATGTTAAACCCGCAGTCCGGATTGGTACATACCCAGGCTTTGTAATGTACCGCAGCCCCTTGGCTCCCATAATCAGAAAGGGGGAGCAGTTGGCCTATGTTGCATTTGAGGCACTTAGGAATCGCCCGCTCTTCCACAAAAACCTCCTCCCAAATCAAGTCGGCCGAAGTATATCACCCTGCATCAAGTTTTTACAAGGTTTGCAAGGGAGCTATTTATAGAATTCATGCCATTCCCCGCGCTCAAAGCGGGTATGTTCTGGTGCTGAGGCTCTGGCTGGACCTCAACCCCTGAGCGTCTGCTGAGGTTAGCCTACTCCAGGAAGTCCCGAAGCTTGCGAGAGCGGGTGGGGTGGCGTAGCTTTCTCAGCGCCTTGGCTTCGATTTGGCGTATTCGCTCTCGTGTCACTCCGAACTCTCTCCCGACCTCCTCAAGAGTGCGGCTGCGGCCATCCTCTAATCCAAAGCGGAGTTGAAGCACTCGGCTCTCTCTATCGGTTAAGGTATCCAGCACGTCTTGTATCTGCTCCTTTAGCAACTGGAAAGAGGCGGCGTCGGCAGGGGCCGGAGCGCTCCTGTCCTCGATGAAGTCTCCCAGGTGGCTATCCTCCTCCTCACCTATGGGAGTTTCCAGAGAGACTGGCTCCTGAGAAATTTTCAGGATCTCCTCCACCTTTTCTGGATGCACCTCCATAGCCCTACCGATCTCTTCGGGTGTGGGCTCTCTCCCGTACTCCTGGAGCAGACGACGGTGCTGGCGCATCAGCTTGTTTATAGTCTCTACCATGTGCACCGGGATGCGTATAGTCCGGGCTTGGTCGGCGATAGCTCTGGTAATGGCCTGACGTATCCACCAGGTGGCATAAGTGCTGAACTTGTAGCCCTTGCGGTAATCGAACTTCTCCACCGCCCTGATGAGGCCGATATTCCCTTCCTGGATCAGGTCCAGCAAGGCCATACCCCTGCCGATGTATTTTTTGGCTACGCTAACTACCAGCCTCAGGTTCGCTTCGGTCAGGTGCCCCTGGGCCCGCAGGCCCTCCGCTCGCATACGCTCAAAGTAGGCCCGAAAGAGCGTATCCATGGACTGGAGTCTGAAATAGCAATCGGATGTATCTACTATTTGCAGCAGCTGGCTCAGAGTGCAGTCCTCAAGTACATCTATCGCATCGGTAGGAAGTACCCAGCTATCCAGGGACAGCTGGATGACCTTTTGCTGCACCTCGGTTTGTTCCAACCTCATGTCCTGAGCGATACTGGTCATCAGGTCCGGGTTAAGCTCAGCATCTATAGCAGCTCTGAGCTTGGGATGATCGGTGATTTGAGAGAGGGTCAAATTACTGGAGAGACCCAGATTTTTGCCTAAAGAGCTAACCAGCGGGCCGGCCCGGCCGAGGCGTCGCAGGAGGGCGCAGCATACCTCCCAGGCTTTGGGGGGCCTTCCTTCGACCTCCTGTAGCTCCTTTTCCAGGATGTCTATATGCCTGCCGCCCTCCATTTTCCGGGCCAGCACCCTTTCATCCTTGGATGTCAGGAGGTGCACGCGGCCAATCTCACGCAGGTACATCCTTACAGGGTCGTCCAACACTTCCGTCCCATCCACGTCCTGTTCCCACTCCAGGTCCTCGTTCTCCGGGGAAGGCTCTTCCGCCTGGGCTTCGGGCAATGGCGCTACTGTTAGAGACTCCTCCCATCCTTCCTCTGAGAGCTCCGCAGGAAGTGGGCTTGGCTCATGAGGAAGCTCCACGCCAACTCTTGTATCATCCGCTTCTCCAACCGCGCTCAGGAGCTCCTCCTTTTCCAACCCGTCTTCACTAGCAACCTGCAAGAACTCCCTGTCGTCGTGTTGGCCACGCCTTCGATTCATCATCACCTTACCCTCTCTCTGTGTACAGCGTTAGGAGATAGGGCCCGTCGCCTATTCTTTAAAGTAGATATGCTTTAATCTCTCGTTGAGTGACAGGATTTCTTGTCCCTGCCCTTCGATCTCTTCTGGGGTGGCTTGAGAAAGTCTCAGCTCTTCTTCCCGCTTCAGCCCCCGGAGGTAGCGCTCCTCCAGGCGGCGGACACAGTCTATAAAGGCCACCTCCCGCTGTTTACGGTCCAGTGGCGGCAGCGCTTTAGCCAGCAGGTACTTTAGATGTCCCTTCAGCGCTTCATCCAGCGTCTCTTCCAACGTATCCAGTGTGGAACATTTCATCCAATTTGTAAATACCTCCCGGTTCTCCGCTCGCTGGAAATGGTCAGGACGGAGGCCACCAGTTGCCTTCTGTTCTTCCTGAGAGTCCTCCCAACCCTTTCCTGTCGAGGGGAAGGAGATGTCTTCAGGAGAACTGTGCTGCCGTGGGTAGAGAAGCTGAGGGTTCTGAAGGATGAGGGCAAGGCTATATTCCTCCAGTGGGTCGTGCTCCAGCCTGGCGAAAGGCCCAGGAGTAGCGGATACAGCATCTCTGGCGGCCTCCTGACCCCACCTTCCGCCTCCAGTGGACTGTGCATCTGGGCCCTGGCGGGGGCTCATCGGCCTGCCCCTGTAAGAGTTTGTCCTGACTGTTTGGGTTCTCCCAGGCTTGGGCCGTCCTACACTGGCCTGAAGGGTCTCTTCGCTGACCCCTAAAAGGTGGGCCAAGCGCTGGAAATAGTGGTCCTGCTGGAAAGGGTCAGGCACGGCAGCGATTTGTCTGAAGATGATCTG
The DNA here is from genome assembly GCA_964457285.1 of uncultured Dehalococcoidia bacterium. Lineage (GTDB taxonomy): Bacteria > Chloroflexota > Dehalococcoidia > Lucifugimonadales > JAGWBF01 > CAYWGG01. The sequence goes on along the minus strand of CAYWGG010000064.1, from coordinate 5,737 downwards.
AGCCAGCCAGGTCTTACCCTGGGGCGTGTTCAGGTCCACCCTGCTGGGTAGGGTGGTGAAAAGGTAGTCCATGAAGGGCACTGCGGCCTTCACCAGGCTGGCCCAACCCTCAGGGCTCTCCAGGATTACTTCGTCGGGGTCCTTTCCCTGGGGTAAGGGTGCCACTTTGAGGTCTGGTGTCTCCACACGCTGATAAAGGGTTATGCCCTGGGTACTGGCGACGGGCCTCGCCTGGAACACGCCCCAGGATGCTTCGAGGCTCCTCAAGGTAGCCTCCTGGCCGGCGGCATCTGGATCGAGAGCGAGGATGACCTCACCCTGGCCTTTAGACATGGGCTGAGACCCTGGCCGATGGAGGAGACGGCGCACCAGGGATGCCTGCTGCTGGGTGAGGGCGGTGCCCATAGAGGCGACGACGTTGGAGAAGCCGTGCTGGTGGGCTACTATAGCATCCATGTAGCCCTCTACGATGACGATACTCCCCTCTCGTGCAGCATCTTTAGCCAGGTAGAGGGCGTAAAGGATGTGGCCCTTATCGAAAATCGGGCTCCTGGGAGAGTTGAGGTACTTGGGACCTGTCTTGAGCGAAGCCGAAAGGTGAGATTCGTCCAGCGTCCTGCCTCCAAAGCCTGCCAACTGACCTTCGGCGTCCCGGATGGGAAACATGAGACGCCGCCGAAACAGGTCACGGTAGCCGCGCTCCTGACTCTCGGTTATGACGCCTGCCAGGGCCATTTGCTCGCGAGTATGTCCTTTGGATGCCAGGTAGCTCTTCAGGGATTCGCCATCTCCTGGACTGAGGCCGAGCTGGAACTTATCAATCGTCTCTCCTGTGAGGCCCCGTTTTTGCAAATAGGCCCTGGGGCTCTTCCCCGCTGGTGATGTGAGCAGATCGCGGAAGAACTCGCAGGCGGACTCATTTATGCGATACAGAATATCGGTTTCGCCCTTGCGGCTCCTGCTTTCGGCCAGGTTCACCCCAGCTTGCTGCGCCAGCCTTTTCAGGGCCTGGCTAAAGTCAAGGTTCTCTATGCGCATGAGGAAGGAGAAGACATCTCCACCGGTAGCACAGGCCCCGAAACAACGCCAGCTCTGGCGCTCAGGGAAGACAAAGAAGGACGGGGTCTTCTCCACATGAAAGGGGCAGACAGCTTTATAGCTCCTGCCAGAGCGCTGCAAGGATGTGTATTGGGATACTAAGTCCAGGATGTCCAGGCGGCTTTTTACTTCGTCTACTACGGTCATATGACTCGATTGGTCATCTATTTGGCGCTGCTACATCACGCTCAATCCTGGCAAACACGAGGCCAATGAGGTCGCTCAGAGGTTTTCGCACACCCTGTAGGGACCATCTCATGACTTCCAGCCGTGTTTGCAAGTCTACCAGGTAATCACTCAGAGCTTCCATATCGTCTGTGGGGCTTTCCAGGAAACCCTCCAGGTCCTTGACAAGCTCCTTCTCCGACTCCCAGAGGCTCGACAGGTTTCCACTTATCGCACCTATAGAGGACTCCTTCAAACGGGGCAGTTGCATCTCAAACAGCCTGGTCTCAATGGCTCTGGCGAGTTTCGCTGCCCTGCTGGCAAGCTCGTGGTCTGGCTCAAAGGGTGACCTCTCAGGCTTCCTTTTCGACTCCACTAAAAGTCTCCTTGCTGACCGTCAGCTAGAACTTGTTGGTAGCGTAATCTGGTAGCATAGACTTGTCTGTGAGCTTCTTGTCTCGCTCTTGGACCCATCAGCTCGATTTCTCTGTGTACGTTCTGCCAAGCCTTCTCTATATGTGATTCCCAGGTATGTAATGCAGGAGAGTCAGGCTCTCGCTCTATTTTATCTAGATGCAACTCAATGACCTTGATGAGGCTTGTGACAGACTTTAGACGATTCCTGTCGCTTTTGCCTTGTCCTGCCACTATTATATTCTAGCACCATTGGCGAATGGTTTCTAAATAGTTCAGACCTCCTCACCTGAGCTGCCGAGGGCACGGACCCGTCGGCTGCCCACGGCTATCGTCAGGGCGAAGGCGACTACCAGCGCACCGCCGATGGCCACGGCAACGGGTGCGCCTATGTAGTAAGCAACCTGGCTAGACAGGAGGCCACCCAACGGTATCATACTCCAGGTGGTGGCGTAGAATCCCATGACCCTTCCTCGGAACTGGTCTGGTACTAGTACCTGGAGGGTAGTCATTACCATCATCAAATACGTGGACATCCCCATGTCTGCCAGGAACAGCATCACCAATGAGGCCTCATACAGCTTGGAGCTGGATGTGAGGGCAAAGAGAATGAGGAAGGCGCCCGAAACGATGGCTCCCCCGATGAGCAGCCAGCCCTTGTATCGAAACTTGCCCAGGTTAGCGGAGATGAGGATGCCGACTAGTGCGCCGATCCCCGCGGCGCCAATGAGTAACCCGATCTTTTCAGGCCCTACCTCCAGCACCTCGTCGGCAAACGCCGGCATCAGGAAGACGTAGGACATGCCGAAAAAGCTGTTAAAGAAAGTCATACCGATGAGGATGGAGAAGATGCGGTTCCTCCGTATAAAGGCGAAGCCCGCACCCATCTCTTTAAGCACACTCCCCCTGGCTCGCTCCGCGTGTGGGACCCTTATCATCTGGGACGCCAGGGAGAGGATAAGAAACCCTGCGGCGCTGATGAAGATGGCGGTAGATATATCTGTCTGGCCAACAATCACCCCGGCTATAGCAGGGGCAAAGATACGAGTCCCAGTCCACACCGAGGAGTTCAGGGCCACGGCGCTATACAGGGCCTTCCGTTCCACCAGGCGGGGGAAGATGCTCTGGCGAGTAGGGTTATCGAAGGCCTGCATTGCACCGACGAGAAAAGCGGCCACCAGCACGTGCCACCGGGTTACAATATCCAGGGCCGTCATCACGGCAAGGGCGAATACCACGGCAGCGGTGGCAAACTGGGCGAGACCCAGGAGGCGCTTGGCGTTAAGTTTGTCGGCGAAGACGCCCCCAAAGAGGCCCAGTATAATAGCTGGCACCGCCAGGGCGGTACTCATATATCCCAGGTATCTGGTGTCGCCGGTCAGCTCGTTGCGGATCAGCCATCCCAGGCTGAACATGACCAGCATCTGGTATCCGGTGACCGAAGCCAGCAGTCCGAACCAGTAGTTGCGAAAGTCCGGGTATCTGAGGGCGCTGGGGACGCGTACCCTCTCGCGCAGAGGGGCCGTCACCCCAACAAGGCGGGGCACAGGAGTCTTTATCATGAGGCTAGTCCTTCAGAGGTATGGTGCCCCAGGTGATCTCGTTAGCGTCGGGCACCAGGTTTTTTTCTGTAGCCATGGCGCGGATTTGTAGAAGCGTCGCGTTGACCTCAGGGGTAAGGTATATCCAGTCTGGCCCCTCCGGTATCCAGTAGGGCGAGTTTATACGTACCACTCTCTTCTCCTGCGCGTTGAGGTAGATACCAAACCTGGAACGCTCTTGCATCCTTTGCTCTCCTTCTATCCTCACTCTGTGCTGTGAGCGGCTCCCTCCTTGTTGGCCCGCACATTATGAATGCCGAGTTCGCTGACCGGAGCGCGAGAGGGACCAAGGGTGAGGGCTACGATGTTCTGGATCTTGCTCCTTGCTCTGTGTAGTATCCCCTGTATCTCGGAGGCACCAAGGCCGCGACGCGGTACATAATCATGTCGGTCAGATGCTCCAGCAAGGGGCGGCTCAGCTTACCCTCCAGGACGGGAAGGGTGAAGGGATCTCCCATCCTTACTACTATACGGCACAAAGGGAAAGGCAGCCGCCCGTAGGACCGTATGTTCTCGGTCCCTGTTATGCCTACGGGTAGAATGGGGGCCTGAGACCTGGTAGCTAGATACGCTACCCCTGGCACTCCCTTGTTCATCCCTCCATTGCGGCTTCTGACCCCTTCCGGGAAGAGGACTGTGGCCTGGTCTCGCTTGAGAAGCTCCAGGTTCCAGCGTAGGGCTTCTACGTCCGTCCCATCACGGTTGACAGGATGAACGCCCACAGCGGTGAAGAAGGAGGCAGACAGGGGATTGGCGAAGAGGCCGCGCTTGCCCAGGAAATGCAAACCCCGGGGGATGCTGGCTACCAGCACAGGCGGGTCAGCGTTGCTCAGATGGTTGGAGACGACGATGAGGGGTCCCTTAGGGGGCACCGCCTCTTTTCCCTCCACCTCCCATCGGGCGAAGGCGGTAAAGCAGAGCTTTGCCAGGGTTGAACCAGCCCAGTAAGACACGCCCATCAATCTTCTCCTACGATTTCCAGCACCCTCTCGATCACTTGCTCCACGCTGATGCCATCGGTGTCCAGGGTGATGGCGTCAGGAGCGGGGCGCAGTGGAGAATGAGCACGGCCTGTGTCCAGCTCATCCCTGCTGGCGATGTCTTTCAAGACCTGATGATACTCTACGCCGTGCCCTTGCTGGGTCAGCTCGGTATAGCGTCGCCTGGCCCTCTCGGAGACGGAGGCTATCAGAAACAGCTTGAGGTCGGCGTAGGGCAACACCACCGTGCCTATATCCCTGCCTACCATTACGATTCGACCTCCTTGAGCGATCTCACGCTGCTGTGCTACCAGGGCTGAGCGCACCGCCAGCACCCGGGCCACCAGCGATACAGATCGGTCCACCTGTGGTTGCCGAAGCTCCTCAGAAACCTCTCGCCCGTCTATGAGCACAATGTTCGCATCCTGCTCTTTTAAACGTATCACCGTTTCCTGGGCCAGTCGGCCAAGGGCTCCTTCGTCCTCCGGGTCTATACCCTGCTCAAGGGCCAGCCATGTGATAGCCCGGTACATGATTCCGGTATCCAAAAATCGGTAGTGCAGCTTCCTGGATAGGGCTCTACCTACCGAAGTCTTGCCCCCGGCCACAGGTCCATCTATTGCTATTATGTCTGGCCTTGGCAATGTTTCGCCTGGAGGGTGTAGGATAGTATGGCAATCAGCCTCTAGCTAAAAAGTATATATTACCCAGGCTGGGCTGTACAGAATATGACGTTGCTTCGGAACATCAATATAGGGCGGGTGGGGGCAGTGGTAGCCCTTTTTGCTATGGTGGGCATCTGCTACCTGGCGGCCACCTTTGACACCTTCCCTGGAGATGTAGACGCCCTCAGGAAGCTCCAGAGCTTTCGTGGCCCCTGGCTGGACGATGCTGCGATCGCCGCCTCCACCTTAGCCAATGCGCCGGTTGCCCTTGCTTCGATCTCCATACTCTCTCTGGCTTTATGGTTGCGGCGAAGGAAGGCCGATGCCATGGCAGTGCTGCTGGTTTTCATTCCAGAGGGGATCAACCAAGGATTGAAGGAGCTGGTGGGCCGCCCGAGGCCGGAGTTCTCTCTGCTAGCCTCCCCTCCTGAAAGCCCAGCTTTTCCTAGCGGCCACGCTATCCACGCCATCCTGCTCTTCGGCTTGCTTATATGTATAGCAGGAGAGCTGATAAAGCCCCTCTGGTTGAGGGTGGCTGTTCAAGGGTTGCTGGGGGCCGCAATAGCCGCCGTGGGGGCCTCCAGGGTGTATCTGGGAGTCCACTGGCCCAGCGATGTCCTTGGAGCCTACCTGTTGGGTGGGCTCTCCCTGGTAGCGATTCTGTGGGTGCGAAAAAAGCTGATTTATCGGGCCTCCCAGTAGTGTTTTCCGGGCGTAGCGGCGTGGTAGACTGGACTTGAGTCTTCCCGAGGCACACTCCTGGCTCCTGGAGGCGAGATGAACTGGCTGGACCCTGTCATACTGGTGGCGGGCG
>CAYWGG010000063.1:0-12183 GCA_964457285.1 uncultured Dehalococcoidia bacterium | reverse complement strand
GCAGACCTGGATAGCACTGGTCCATGCCACCCTGTCCGTCCAATCTAACACTCTGGCCACCAGGCAACTACACGCCTGCCATGTGGTCAATATCATCGAGGGCACCGGAGACGGCAAAGGGCCGAACTTCGACGCCACCTGCGGCAACCCCGGAGATGGCTTTGGCGTGCTGAGCTATGCCAAAGATGCGGCGCTCCATGCGTCCCTGGCTGCCTCGGCAGCCCCCGATGACCCTGTGATCCAGAAGTACAGCAAGGAGGTCATAGACTCAGCCAACCAGGTGTGGGCGTGGGCCAAAGACGCCCGAGAGGTGGCCCTGCTGGCTAAGCGCAGCAGTGACCTGACTGCGGCGGGGTTGTTCGCCGGGAACGCAGAAGGTATCCTGGATAGGGCATTCAGTGGTTTTGATGCGGACGGGGACGGGGTGAAGGAGCGGATAACGGGAGAGGGTGGCGCCAAGCAGGCTTACTGGGCAGCGCAGGACATGGGTAGGTATACGTTAGCAGCGCCGCCGCCCGCACCGCCAGCGCCTACACCGACCCCAACCCCGGCGCCGAAGCCGCCGAAGACAGGTGATGGGAGTGTGCCGAACATGGCGATGATAGTGCTGGTGGTGGGAGGGATAGTACTGGTGGGAGGGGCAGTGCTATTCAGGGTTAGCAGGCGGAAGGAAGTGTAGGGTAGAGGTGGAGTGTGAGAGAGTAGTGCCTGGGATAGATATGAGATAGGCAAACGGGAGGCCCCCGGACTGTTATCCGGGGGCTTCTCTATTGGGCTAAGGCGGGGCTAATGAAGAGCCCCCACTCCGCAACACTTGGTCTTCACGGTAGGGTGTGAAATTACCCCCTCACCTCGGCCCTTCGGCAAGCTCAGGGCCACCCCTCTCCCGCTGGGAGAGGGGACGGGGGTGAGGGCTTTCACACATTACCGTGGTGAGCCCCTTTCGATTCTCCAGGCGGCGAAGTATAGTTATGTTAGAATTTGTAGCAGGAGTCAGCTAGAGTGTAGCCACCCAGGAGGGAACGGGGCAAATACCTCACCATATTTCCGACAGGAGATTACGTGCATAAGCCTAAAGTATTCGTCACTCGACTCATTGACAAGGACGCCCTGGATATGATAGCCCAGGAGACGGAGATGGAGGTATGGCCCGATGATGCCCCCCCCTCTCCCCAGATCCTGCGGGAGAGGGCGCGGGATGTGGATGGGCTGCTCACCAACATCATGGACCGCGTAGACGGCGACTTGCTGGATGCAGCACCCCAGTTGAAGGTGGTCAGCCAGATAGCCGTGGGTGTGGACAACATAGATATGGCCGAGGCCACCCGACGCGGCATACCCGTGGGCTATACGCCAGGAGTCCTGTCCAAGGCTACCGCTGACCTCACCTTCGCCTTAATGATGGCGGCAGCCCGGCGCGTGGTAGAAACGGAGCGATGGGTCAGGGCAGGCAACTGGAAGTTGGCCCATCATCCCATGTACTGGCTGGGTCCTGATGTCAGCGAATCAACTATCGGCATCATCGGCATGGGCCAGATAGGGTTGGAGATGGCAAAGCGGGCCGTGGGCTTCGATATGAAAGTCCTCTACTACTCCCGCACGCGGAAGGAGCATGAAGAGGAGCTTTACCACATGGACTACGTTGACCTGTCTACCCTGCTACGAGACTCCGACTTCGTCACCCTCCACGTACCCCTCACACCTGAGACGCGTCACCTCATTGGAGAGAGGGAGCTAGCTATGATGAAGCCCACCGGCATCCTTATCAACGTCTCTCGTGGGCCAGTGGTGGACCAAAAGGCCCTCTACAAGGCCCTTAAAGAGGGATGGATAGGGGCAGCAGCCCTGGATGTCACCGACCCCGAGCCTATACCGCCCGGCGACTCTCTCCTTACTCTGGACAACGTAATAGTGACGCCCCACATAGGGAGCGCGGGCGCCAGAACGCGGAAGAACGTCTGCCTGCTCGCCGCCAGGAACCTCCTGGCCGGACTGAAGGGGGAGCGGCTGGTCCAATGTCGCAACCCGGAGGTATACGGCTCCAGATGACCTTCGGCCTTATACCGATTCGGTGTGTAAACGCCATATACGTAGGGGCAGACCTACGTGTCTGCCCTGGGCGCACACATAGGTGCGCCCCTACGTTTATGCGGCCATGTCAAAGCGAGTATTAGTGCTCCTTTCGTTAAAAGCTGCGTCATTCACCCCTCATCCCTTCGACTTCGCTCAGGGCAGGCTCTAGCCTTCCCACGCTAGCGTGATGAGCCTCTGGTATAGATGATGTCAACCTTTGTTCCCAATCATGCTATAATTTCCTGCATATGGGGCCTGGCCATATCGAATGATGTGGCTCTGCTTTATAGCAGAGACTCAGCCCTAATGAGCAAAGGAGGATTTAATGCGACGCTACAGATTTATAGACAGTGACGCCCATATTTTCGAGCCTGAGAACATCTGGGAGAACTATCTGGAATCCAGGTACCGGTCTGAGATTCGGTCCTACGTCAACTACAAGAGGCAATCCGAATCCAGCGACCCCAGTAGACTCAAAGACGCCTCGGAGGATGATCCCTTGGCCTTCGGCATACAGGTCGTTGTATGCGGACACACTATGCCTTTCGGTCGAGAGGGAGCTATCGAGCGTGCTCCCCTGCCGGGCCTTGGCGACGCCTACGAGGCCTACGCTCGAGATGGCTTCCCTCCACGGGTCTACAAAGAGGTCATGGACAACTCAGGAATAGACTATATGATAGTCTACCCCACTGTCGGCCTGTTCTCCACCGCCGTCCCCGACATGGGGCCTGAAATGGCTGCGGCCATCCGCCGCGCTTACAATAGCTGGCTTGGCGACTTTTGTTCTGAGGCGGGTGGCCGGGTCTTTGGAGCAGCCTCCTTAGACCTCAGGGACCCCGAGGCCGCAGCCGAAGAGGTAAGGCGATGTGTCAAAGACCTGGGCTTCAAGGCGGTACATCTCAACCCAACCCCGGTCGGTCAACACCGTCTGTACGATGAGGTCTGTGATCCCCTATGGGCTGAAATCTCGGACCTTAATGTGCCGGTGGGTATCCATCCGGCGGCAGGGAACGCCGCAGACATAATGGTCCACCACTACCTCCCCGGCCTTCGTCAAACCCAGGGGACTATGGCCTTTGCTTTCGGCAACATGATCGCCTGCGCCGCCTTTATTATGGGAGGAGTCCTTGAGCGTCATCCAGGACTACGGGTGGTTTATCTGGAGTCTGGAGCGGGCTGGGCAGCCTACTGGCTGGAACGTCTGGCATCCGGGGTCAATGGCGGCTTTCGGGGCCTTGAACTCCCCGGCCTGCATCTGCACCCCATCGAATACTTCCAGAGGCAGTGCTTCATCTCCGCTGACCAGGACGACCCAGGAATCAAGATCGCCATAGACGTCATAGGCGATGAAAACATCGTCACCGCCACCGATTTTAGCCACCCTGAAGGCCGGCGGTACGCTCAGGCGGTAGAGATGCTTCTGGAGCTGCCGGGAGTCTCCGAGGAGAGCAAGGGCAAAATCCTTTGGGACAACGCCCTCAGGGCCTACCCAATAGAGCCGCAGGCGTAACAGGGCTCGATAGGGGAAACAGTCCTGAAGGGGTGTGATTAAAAGTAGTTGGAATCTTCCCTCACCCCGAACCCCTCTCCCCGTGGGAGAGGGGTTCGGGGTGAGGGTTGCCACCAGCCACTTTTAACTGCACCCCTCTGTAATTTCCCCCTCGACATTATCTGCAGCACGGAGTTAAAATACTGTTGTGTGGAAGATGACAAGTGAGGAGAATCCGATATGGCCAGTCTACGAATACTAGTCGCAGATGACTCCCAGTTCATGCGTACAGCCTATAAAAGGATACTGGAGACCCAGGATAACTTTGAAGTTGTGGGCATGGCGGCAGACGGCCAGGAAGCCCTTGAGAAAGCTATAGAGCTGGCACCAGATGTTGCGATCCTTGACGTCAGAATGCCCAGGATGGACGGGATCGAGGCGGCCCACCGCATCATAAGACGCTATCCCCAGACGGCTATAGTAATTATATCTGCTTACGATGACCTCACCTTTGTTACAGAGCTACTGAAAAACGGGCCGGAGGGCAAAGCCTATTTGCTGAAAAACTCCCTCGATGACATAGGTGAGCTGATACGGGTCGTGGACGCTGTAACCCGGGGGCAGACAGTCCTCGATTCCGGGATAGTACAGAAGCTAGCCAGGCTCCACATCAGGCAATCCAGGTCTCTCCTGAGCCAGCTTACACAGGTGGAACGTAGTGTCCTTGAGCTTATGGCTGAGGGATATGACGATTTGTCAATTGCCCAATCTCTTCACATCGAAACAGAGAGGGTGAAGGACTACACAAGCTCCATATATACAAAGCTGAGGCTGTCTGAAGGAGATGGCCGTGACCGGCGCCCTCAGGCGGTCCTGGCCTTTGTCAATCAGAGCGCTTCGGTGCCCTACGACCTGGAGATAGAAGCAAGCAACTCATAGGTCTCCTGACCCTTACAGCGCCTTCAACCGGTAATATCATCAACCGCTGCCCCTGGTGTGCACATACTTGGTGGGTGGGAATGGCATGAGGTGCGTATATGGATATATCCGGTCTCCTCTCCTCCGTAAGCCGTTTACCTTCAAACCAGGAACCTCTATTCCGCAGAGAGCTACCTGCCCATGACTTCGAGAAACTCCTCAGCGGAGGCGAGACCCTCCAGCTCGACCCAGGCGTCGTGCTCATCGCCGAGGGTACGGAAGACTCAGCCCTGTACATTATCCTGGAAGGCGAGGTAGAAGTGCTGGTTTCCACGAAGAAGGGCTGGCTTCGGGTGGCTACGTTGGGGCCTGGTAGCGTCATCGGTGAAATGGCCTTCCTGGACAACCTCCCACGTAGCGCAAGGGTTCTTACAAAGACCTCTTGCTCTGCATTGAAGATCACCCGCGAGTCCTTTCAAGCCTTCGCCCTGCGAGAGCCGACCCTGGCCCTGTACTTTATCTGGGAGCTGAGCAGGATTGTAGCTTTTCGCCTGCGTCGTGTGGAACGCTTTGACGCAGCGGAGGCTGCCCGGGAAGAGGAGAGAAAGGCCCTGGCTGCTGAACTCCACGATGAGACTCTGGCGGATTTGGGAAGTCTGGCTGTGGAGCTGGCATTCCTCAAACGCCAGGCATCTGCCATATCCCCAGAGCTGGAGATGGGCCTGGATGAGATTCGCAACCGGTTCAGAGCCACAGACCGTCGGCTGAGGGAAATCGTCCAGGGGATTTATCCCCCGGCCCTGGCGCTCCGGGGGCTGGCGCCGGCCATAACCTCATACCTGAACGACCTCTCTGCACGGACCATTGCCAATCCCTATCCCTTGGAGATAGAGCTGCGGACTGCGGGCTTCGACAACCAGGAGCGGCTTCCGGAAGAAGTGGAAATCGCCGTATACAGGGTGGTCCAGCAAGGGGTGACCAATGTTATCCAGCATGCCCAGGCAAAAAAGCTTCGCATTGATCTCACCTGGTCCGACTCCGAGCTTGCCTTTTCACTAACCGATGATGGGGTTGGTTTCGATGTCAATAATCCCAAAGAAAGCCCCAGCACCGGGCATTTCGGAGTAGCCAACCTGAGGGATCGGATAGAGCGGCTCCTGGGCACCTTCGAGATCGAGTCACAGATATCCGTTGGGACGACGCTCCGTGGCTGGGTGTCTGTGTTGAATGAGACGCCTCGACCCAAGAAATCGCAGATAACCTCCTTTGTTTTGGATAATCAGCCCTCGGCGCAGGAGGTCCAGTCGGAAGTCTAATTCAGCAAGGGGAGCCCCGGTGTGTCTGTTAATGCTCCACCTAATACACCCCTGACTCATGCCTTTCTTACTCCACAATCACTCTAATGGCAGTGTATAATGTATGTCTAGCCAGAACATTCATTCTGTCCAGGCTGTCATGGTGGCCTGTAGTTTGAGATATATCTAAGGGTGGAAATGCTATATAGCGACGGCCGGCACGGCGCTCGGCCCGGTAGAGCCCGACTGTACAGATCAGCCCACAATACACGAGTTTATCGGTATATCGGTAGTCTTGAAAAAGCCCTCTGGAGCGATTAATATGACTATATAGATGAATTAGGTCTCTTTCATTCATGGCAGCCAGAGTCGCCACCAGGAGAATGTGACCAAGATCACAGATTTAGACGCTGAATCGAGGTAATGTACAAGCCGGAGGGAGAAACCTTGAAAGGAGGCTGACATGAACACAGGATTCAGAAGGTTATATCACTTGTCCAGGAGGGTCTGGGGCGGCCAGTCAGGTATCACCGGCCTGGAGACGGCTATCGTCTTGATAGCCTTCGTGGTCGTCGCAGCGGTCTTCGCCTTTGCTGTAATTACCACGGGTCTGTTCAGCTCCGAGAAGGCGGCTGAGACAGCCGGCGCTGGCATAGGGGAGGCTACCACTACCCTGGCACCTAAGGGCGCCGTTATTGCTGAAGGCACAGGTGATTTCGTAGGAGCAATCAAGTTCAAGCTGACCAACGCTGCGGGGGCTGCGGCTGCCAACCTGAAGTCTGGCGACACCCTGGTTACCTATTCAGACAAGAATAACCTTGTGACGCTCGCACACAGAAGCGCGGTTACACAAGGGAGCGGCGATACCCCATACTGGTCCCATAAGTGGCTACTGGGTGCAGGAGATGCCCTTGAGGCAGGCGAGGTGGTGGAGTTCTTGATCAGCACCGCGACAATAACCGGCGACAAAAATGCCTTGGCAACCAAACTGGGCACGAACACCCAGTTCAAGATCGAGTTAATACCCAGTGAGGGCGCTGCATTCACGGTCACCCGGACCACCCCCACCGAGGTCAAGAAGGTTATGGACTTGCGATAGGGTTTAAGCAGGCGAGGGGTGGCCCTGATAGGGCTACTCCTCGCCCCCAGTTGATTTCCATCTCTCGGCGGAGGGTCGGGATAGCGGCAAGACAGACGAACAGGAGGTGATAGCTATGGAGCGGGGAACCAGGGACCTGGAAGAAAGATTTGGGGCCCTGCAAGACGAGGTAGACCTCCTGAAAAGTGAGGTCAAGCAAACCCTGGTGGACCTGAGGGAGTTTATGATGAAGGAGCGGACTATTTTTCCCCAGGCCGCTCTCAGCGACGGCGCTCCCCAGGAGCAGCAACCCGTCCCAGTTCCCCTGAGCCCTTCAATAGCGCCTGTACCCGATGTTCGCCGCCAGGCCCCCCCTCAGAACCTCCAGAGTCAGGTCCCTCCCAGCAGCGGGACGCTGGATGTGGCTATGATGGGCAACATCATACGCTGGCTGGGCACAGTAAAACGCAGTGGGTTATCCTTTCGACAGCTAAGTCCGTTCCTGGATGCCTACGAGGCGGCAGGGTATCTCAAGCCAGCCACGGCCAAACTCATACTTCGGTCAATGGCAGACCTGGATGACCTTGAAGAGACGCCTTCTAACCAGGCCTTCTCAGCCCAGGACTACGTGGACTGCCTCGGCCAGCTGCATGATATCATCTGTACCCCCGAGTATACTATGGACCGGCTAGCTCAGATACCGAGAGCACAGCAGCCAGAGTTGACTCCCAAGCTAATACCATCCCAGAGCATAGACAGGCGGGACTTCATAGCTTAGGCGGTAGCGGTGGATAAGGTCATTGTCACGGGCTTGCTGATCGTGGGCGCCGTGACAGCAGCCGTGGTAGTCATCCTGACCATTGGCCCCTCCATCGGTGGGACCAGCCAGTCGGTGGTAGAGTCCCAGGGAGAGGCAGCGGCGAGGATCAAGACCAGCATCGAGATCATAGCTGTAGCTTCCAACTCGGCTGGCACCAAGGTCGAGGCATGGGTCAAGAACGTAGGGGTATCCACCGTTGATTCCATTGACAAATCGGACGTGTTTCTGATCAAGTCAGGGACCAGGTTCGATGCTATGACGTACAGTGGCTCCGGTAGTAATAAGACCTGGACAGGTGATTTAGGGAATAACTCATCCTGGGACAGGGGCGTTTCGTTGCACGTCACCATCACACTGTCGGGAGGCGACGTGCTCGGTTCGGGCAACCACATACTCAGGGTCTCCACTTTCAACGGCATAACCGATGAGAAGACCTTCAGCAAGTAGTGTGCCATGGGAGCTACCATAGCGGGACTCCTGATTCTGGCGACCTTCTTTACCAGCGCCCTCATAATGTTCCGTGTCACCCTCTTTGGCGATATACTCATTAACAACAGCACAGAGCAAGTGCGGGCGCTGGAAGAAGAGCGACTGTTAACAAGGGTATCAATTAAGTCCACCAGTATCTTTATCATTTTTGGCTGTGAGACTCAGATAAAGTCTACCCTGGAGAATGTCGGGGATGTGGCTATTGACGACTTAGACCATACGGACATCATCGCCTGGTACGTGGCTGAGTCCGGAGATTACGTGATCACAAACATGGTCCACACCGGAGGGAACCTGGCGAAGAATGAGTGGACTTTCAGCAGCATCAGCGGAGATACCATTAACCCGGGGCTGTGGGACCCAGGAGAGACGGCTAATCTCACCTCCAGGCTAGAACAACAGCCAAAGGCGGGCGAGCTGGGATATGTTACTGTGGTCACGCCCAACGGCGTTTCTGACTCAGCCTACGTGGACTTCACCAGCGCAGTTGCAGGGGAGTGCTTTTATCTGCATAACAACCCCTCTCCACCAACGGGCCCTACAAACCGGCAAGCAAACCTCCCCTGGGGCGATAAGCTCCCTTCGGCGGATACTCTATACAACTATGATGCTGATCACAACAGCGACCCCGCCCTGACCCTACTTAAAACCAACCTGGGCCTTGGCGAGACCTCTTCCCAAAAATTCCAGGCCTGGAGGAGCGAGGTCTTAACGACGGGTCTGGTCATCAGCGGAGATATGCTTGTAGACCTCTGGGCGGCGGTGAAGAACTACACTACCGGTGACACCGGGATAATTACCCTCTACCTAAGAGACTACGACCCCGCTACCAACACCTACGCCGCAGGGAAGGACCCCATAGCTAAAGGCACGCTATTCTCTGCTGACTGGCAGTCGGGCGTCACCGGCGACTTCGTTGAGAGGGCGGTACTGGTCCCGGGGATCAGCTACACTGTTCCCAAAGACCATAGGCTGGAGGCCTTTATGGTTGTGGAGAACGCCTCGTCTCAGGAGATGTGGGTCGCCTACGACACCGTGAAGTACGCCTCCCTTGTCAACATAGACTACGATGCCCCTACCCCGAAGGTCTCCTACTACCTGCACAACAACCCCACGCCGCCGACGGCAGATACCTGCGCCCAGGCGACGCTACCTCTGACCACAGCAGCCCCCACAGCTACTACGCTGTTCAACTACGATAAGAGTGGTGGTGGTTGCCCTCCAGGTGATAATGACCCTGGTTTGTCGCTCTTAAAGACAGCCCAGCGGCTTAACGAGACCGATTCCGAAAAATTACAGGTCTGGAGAACAGGCGTCCTGGCCAGCGACCTGGTCGTCAGTGGAGATGTGCTTACGGACGTTTGGGCAGCTATCAAGGGTTACGATGTCGGCCAGCAGGTCACCGATAAGGCCGGGGCGGTTACCATGTACCTCAGAGACTACTGCGCTACCTGCAACCCTACCCATAAGGAGATAGGTAACGCCAGCGTTTTCTCCCCTAACTGGCATGAGGGCACCCAAGACTTTATCAAGAAGACCATCATTATCCCGAACGTTGGTTACACCGTTCCTGCGGGCCGTGAGCTGGAGGTCAGGCTCATGGTAGATAACGAGTCGGGCGATCAAATGTGGTTTGCCTACGACACCGTATCCCACCGCTCGGTTATAAAGCTGCCATAAGCCATAAAAGGAGGGACCTCCCCTTTGTCTCCTCCCTACTAAGGAGGGGATATAGGAGAGGTTAGGGGTAGGGTACTATGGGCGCTACCTTAGCAGGTCTTTTGATTCTGGCGGTCTTTTTGACCGGCGTGCTGATGATGTCTCGCACTACCCTCTTCGGCAATATGCTCACCAGCAACGCCATGAAGGAGTCTGCCCAGCTTTTGGGAGAGCGGGCCAGGACTGAGATGAGTTTAAAAACCCCGACCATCACCACAGCCGACGGCAGCTGCACTTTAACAGTAACGGGCGATAACACCGGCTCCACAGCTATAACTGATTTTCCTCTCATGGACGTTATTGTCCAGTTCGCCCCAGGAGCTAATGACCCCCAGCGCCTGAACTACACCACGGGCGATTCGCCACCTTCGACGGGCGACTGGGCCAAGAACCTGACCCCCTTTTCAACCTCGGACAAGTTCCAGCCCGGTATCTTTAACCCCGGAGAGACTGTGATAATAAAGGCCAAGCTGGCCGCCACTGTGGTAGGTGACACTACGGGAACGGTGACTGTAGCGGCCCCAAACGGGGTTATAGACACGGCCTCTTTCTCCCTGACGACGCCTTGCTGACAGATTTTTCGCTTGTCTGTGGCAGACCACTTTTTTTTGATGGACAAATTCTGGGGGAGATTATAGACTACTCTCGTGAGTCTTACGATGCGGCCAGAGGCCAGTCCTGTCTTCAGAGTGCAAGAGGAGGTAATGGGCTATGCCGGTATTCCCCCACGGGTATCTTCACAAGGTGGCTTTCCACATTTACCGGGCGGAAGGAGCGTCTGAGGAGGAGGCCCAGATTGTGGCAGCGCACCAGGTCAAGGCCAACCTGGTGGGCCACGACTCCCACGGAGTGATCCATATCCCTGAATACGTGGAGCGCATCCATAAGGGGCATATTGTGCCAGGCGCTCCTTTTGAAGTCGTTAAAGAGTCGCCCACTACCGCGCGCATTAACGGCCACTGGGGATTTGGCTTCGTAGTGACCGAAAAGGCCATGCGCATGGCTATCGAGAAGGCCAGGGCCCACAATGTGGCTGCAATAACCGTTTTCTACCAGAGCCACATAGGCCGCCTGGGAGACTACCCTACTATGGCCGCAGAAGAAGGCATGATCGGGCTCATTACTGCCGACTCAGGCGCCGGGCCAAAGGCCGTAGCGCCCTTTGGCGGAAGGGAGCGCCGTCTGGGGACCAATCCTATCTGCATTGCCGTTCCCAGCGACCTGGAGGGTACGGTGCTCCTGGACATGGCCACCAGCGCTGTGGCGGCAGGAAAGATTAGCCTGGCCCGGAACCGAAAGGAGAAGATTCCCAATAGCTGGGTAATTGATAAGGATGGCAACCCCACCACAGACCCCAACGATTACTTTCGGGGAGGGGCCATCCTGCCCGTGGGCGCCGACCAGGGACACAAGGGCTCCGGGCTCTCCTTCATGGTGGAGATGTTCTCCGGCATCCTCACTGGCCTGGGCTTTGGCATAGACCCCCAGGCCCGCCACAACGACGGCTGCTTCATCGCCGTGTTCAACGTGGAGGCCTTCCGGCCCCTGGCGGAGTTCAAAAAGGAGGTCACCGAGTTCGCCAGGTACATCAAGAACACCACACCCGCCAAAGGCTTCACCGAGGTGCTGTACCCAGGAGAGATAGAGTGGCGCACCGAGCAACATCGGCGACGCGAGGGTATCTATGTGGAGGAGGAGACCTGGGAGCAGATTTCCACCCTGATCAGGGAGCATAGGCTGGAGGGGGCCATCGGCAGACCATAATGGGCTTCTGGGTGTCTTTCGATTTTCGTTGATGGTTCAGGATATTTGAGATATAATCGGCTATGCAGCTCGAGAAATTTAACGGGGTGATTCTGTCATGGCAACCATTTATATTCCTCAAAAGCGATGGGCGGAGGTTTGGAAGTTCCTGATCTCCATTGGCCCCATCACCCGCATTTCCGCAGAGCCAATTTATCAGATTAGTCCTCAGCATCTGGAAGCCCTTTGTCACGCTGGTCTCCCTTTCACCCTGATAAATACGCAAGCTGGAGAGGCTAAATCTGCGGATGCCCAGGATAGCTAGACGATACGAGATATACCTGCCGCTGTTCTACAACAATGGTACACCAATTGAGCCGGAGAAATTCGACCAGATCGAGCGTGAGCTAGTGGAACGTTTCGGGGGTGTGACCTCGGTTCAACGCCAATTCCCACTGAGGGGAGTTTGGAGAGGAGAATACCGAACGCATCTTGACCTCATCGTAGTTTTAACAGTCCTCGATTTGACAGGTGCTGATGTGGGGGACTTCTTCATTCC
>CAYWGG010000062.1:0-12456 GCA_964457285.1 uncultured Dehalococcoidia bacterium | reverse complement strand
TGAACTTCAGGTCCCCTACATAGGCCCTGCCCTTAGCGTGGATGTGGTTGAGGTTTTTGGCGTTACGACTCTTGACAAATGTATATATTAGTGATATTCTTCACAATTGTTATGGCAGTTGTCAGATTTGCAGATGACCTCTTTCACCTGTGTACTCGCTCCCTAAAGTAGGGGGCAGGCGTTAATAACGCAAAGTGCAAAACCTGCGCCCGTTGGAGAATTGTCCCTCAATGGGCGCAGTTTATTTTGTCTGGTGTAGGAGGTCCAGGTGAGCAGGAGAGCAGGAAGTATTAAAATGATTTTCCCGATGAGATTCGGAGACGACCTCTTCCATCTGTGTATTTGTCCCCTGAAGTAGGGGGCAGGTAAGTACTGTTTAAGCCCTGAGCCTGCGCCCGTCGAAAAACTATGCCTCGGCGAGCGCAGTTTATTTTGCCCAGCGTTGTCCATCTAAGTGAAGTGAGTAGATATGTCGCCAGGTCTTTGGGTAATGGTAGTCATCGCAGGAGCCACCGGCTCGTTTATCGACAGCGTAGTTGGTCTAGGCTTTGGGGCCTTCTCCAGCAGCATCATGGTAGCTGGTGGAATCTTACCTGCTACAGTCGTAGCCACCGTGAACCTGGCAAAGGTCGGTACTGGCCTCTTCTCTGGCATGGCCCACTGGCGATTTGGCAACGTTCGTTGGAACTGGGTATTGCCTTTGGCCATTCCAGGTATTGCTGGAGGGATAAGCGGTGCAATGCTCCTGACTCACCTCCCACAGGAGGTAGCTCGCGTGCTGGTGCCATGGATTCTGCTGGCAATGGGTATTCTCATGCTGCGCCGCTTCCTCTTTATAAGCGTGAGAGGCTTCCAGGTAGCAGGTGGAAGCCACGAGGCTTCCACTGCCCTCTCGCAAGGGAAGTGGCATGAGGCGTGGCAGGCTTGGACCAGGGTGCTTTCCAATGTCTGGTTGTGCAGCATCGGATTTGTGGCTGGCTTTCTCAATGCGTTGAGTGGGGCTTTCGGTCCCTTTGCCACTTCTTCAGTGCTACTATTGAAGCGCGGACATCCCCGGTTTGCCATAGGCACAGTGAACTTTGTGGAGTTCTTTGTAGCTGGCGCTATTGCAGTTACACTTTTATGGCAATTGAACTGGGGAAGCTTCCGATGGGGACTGCCACTGGCCCTTATGTCAGGGAGTGTTTTGACTGCGCCTCTGGGCGCCTATCTAAGCCGCCGCATTCCAGCCAGATCTCTTGGAGTGGTAGTAGGCTCGGCTTTAATAGTGGTCAATCTTTGGAGCATCTTAAAAGGGGCAATCTAGCTGTGCAGTCTGCACTACTATGCCCTGGTGAGATAAAAACAGGTTAAGGAGGTTTAGACATTATGGAGAAAAGCTTAGCTAGAGAGGACATCACAGCACTGGTAAACAGCCTTCACTTTGCTCAGAAAGTGGAGCGCTCTCTAGATTTAATCAGCGATGCGTACGGGAAATTCGGGGACACGCTGGTGGTCGCCAATAGCCTGGGGAAGGACTCGGTCGCTGTCTGGCACCTGGCCAAGCGGGTCAGCCCTAAAATCCGTGGCTTCATTGTCACCACACGCTACAAGCCAGCCGAAACAGTCCAGTTCATGGGCGATGAGGTGGCTCGATACCCCGAGCTAAAGGTGTTCCGGAACAATGAGCCGCAGCCGGAGGCGCTATATTCAACTGACCCAGACCTCTGCTGCTATAACCTCAAGGTCAAGCCCACCCGACAAGCTATTGAGGAGATGGGAGTTGAGTGCTGGGTAACAGGTCTACGATGCACCGAGGGGAGGACTCGCACGGACTTCCAGGAAGTAGAGGAGCGCGATGAGGGTCTGATCAAGCTCAATCCGATCCTTATCTGGCACGAGCGCGAGGTATGGCAATATCTGGCAATCAACCAGGTGCCCGTAAACCCCCTTTATGCTATGGGATACCGTTCGCTAGGGTGTGCCCCTTGCACGCGCATCGCCACCGGCCCAGATGAGCGAGCCGGGAGGTGGGTGGGAACCAGCAAGTGCGGTGGCGAGTGTGGCATCCATACTCGGCCATTAAAGGTGAGCCTGGAGTTTCGGAGCAATCCATCGGAGCCAGCTGGCTAGTCCTGTATCTACATGGAAACTCCGATGGTGGGGGGTGAATACGTGCGCTTAATAATCGCCACAATGGTGCGGACGCTCTTCTCCGGACCTGTGAGCCAGAAACCTGCCTCACAGCTCGTGTTCCGTTTAATAGACCCTTGCGAGGTCAAGGATGTTTGGGTGAGGCGGATTATCGGGCTGGCCGATGGGAGAACGATCGAAGAAATCTCAGAGGAGATGTACCTGGAGGAGTCGGGATCGGGAGCCTGGGTCTCGGATGTGGGTCTATGGAGGAACCTCTTTCATCGGGACGTGGCAAACACTATCGGAGGACTTGCCAGCCGGGGATATGTACGTTTGGAGGACTCATCAACTCCGGCTTTTATTCCTCCTCCCGCTCTGTGGCGGTAAAACCAAGCTCCTCCAGTCCGGCCCTCAAGACGCCCAGCCACGCCTCGATGGCCACCGTCCGGGGGACGACGATCTCGATCTCCCCTGTGGGCAGCCTTCTTACTGCTCCAGGGTCCTCCTTTTCCAATGGGACGCTAATCCTCTCTCGGTCAACTCCAAGCTCGTCGGTGACGCTGAAAATAGCACCCATCTCCCGCATACCAATGATGTCTTCGCTCATCCTTCCCTGGCCTCCCTTCTGCCTTTCGCAACTCCGCCATCGGCGTTTCTTTTCTCCGCTTTCCTTTCGCCTCAAACTATGGTATGTTACCCATCAAGCAGTCTTTCCTCCCCTGTCGGGATAGGAGCACAGCATGTTGTGCCCCTACGGGAGGGAACTTTCACCCTCACACTGGCCTTCTCCATTAAGGGAGAGAGATTAAGGAGATTGACGTGAGAGTTATGTTAATCGCAACCAACCGGCACCACCGCCTCATGAGCCGGATGGAGGCCCGGCCCCTGCCCATAGGGCTGGCATACATAGCGGGCCACCTGGACCCCACCCGCCACATCCTCAAAGTCCTGGACCTGATGTTCTCAACAGACTATCTGGCCGAGGTTGAGAGGACTGTCAAGGAGTTTCAGCCCGACCTTATCGGCCTCTCCATCCGCAATCTGGACAACCAGAGCTACCTTGACTCCCAGTGGGCGCTACCCATCACCAGGGAGGTAATCCAGGGCATCCGGGCCATCACTCAAGCCCCCATCGTGTGCGGAGGCCCCGCTTTCAGCATCCTGCCCAGGGAGTGCTTCGGCTTTCTGGAGCCAGACCTGGGCATCGCCGGGGACGCGGGAGAGACCTTTGCTCATCTGGCAGACCGCCTCAATGAGGGAGAGTCCATCTCTTCCTTCAGGCGCAACCTTCCTGGCCTGGTCTACCGGGAAGGCAAGGAGATAATAGTCCAGGAGCAGAAGGCATCCTCGGCTTTTCATGAGCCCCCACGCCTGGAAGAGCTGGACATGGCTAAATACGAGCAGGCGGGCTTTGGCATCGGAATCCTCACCAAGCTGGGCGACTTCTATTATCCCACGTCAGCGGGCCGGAAGGAAACGGAGAGCGCGGCCTGGCGGGTCATCCGGCCCATCGAGGAAGTGGTCCAGGAGGTCAAGGATATGAAGCGTCGCTTCGGGCTCCGCAAGGTCTTTTTCATAGACAATGGCTTCAATATCCCACTAGCCCATGCCAAGTCCCTGTGCCAGTCACTTATTGAGGCCGACCTCAAGCTCCACTGGAACACCTGCCTGGCCCCCATACCCCAGGCCTGCGACGAAGAAATCGTGGGGCTGATGGTGCGCGCCGGGTGTGCCCTTGTCTTGATGGGAGGCATTGGGGGCCATGAAGACGAAAAAGGGGACACGGAGAGCCGCCTCGAACCTCTCAGACAAGTGTGCCACCTCTGTGAACAGGGCGGGCTTCACTACACCATCTCTCAGTATTTCGGGGAGCCTGGGGAGACCCGGGAGACGGTGGAGGGGAAGCTGGACTTCCTGCGCAGCATAAATCCAGCCCTGGCGAGCCTGCGGGTGGGCGTCCGCATTCTGCCGGGCTCTCCTGTGGCCCAGGTGGCGCTACAAGAGGGGCTCATCACCGACGAGAGCCAGCTTATTCGCCCGACCTTTTATATAGCAGACACGGTGAGGGAATGGATCGTTGACTATCTCAGGGACGAGGCCGCCCAACACCCCCGGTGGAATCTGATGTAGCCCTCTCCCTCATCCCCAGCCCTTCTCCCCAATCCCCCCAACCCCCCTTTAGCAAAGGGGGGCAAGAGGGGATTTCCGAAGGTCGGGTTGAGGACAAGAGGGATGTCCACAGGACATGGTGAGGGTATGAAGGAGGAAAAAACGATGCCAATGTCATCACCTCACGGGGTCAAGTACGGTTCTTATCGGCCCGTGGTCATGGGCCGCAATGGAATGGTCTGCTCAGGGCACCCACTGGCATCCCAGGCCGGCATCAGCGTGTTGCAGAGGGGCGGCAACGCCGTGGATGCTGCCACCGCCGTGGCCGCGGCCCTCAACGTGGTGGAGCCCCAGATGTCCGGCATCGGCGGCGACGGGTTCATAATGGTCTACTGGAAGCGTACCGGCGAGACCAGGGTAATTAACGCCACCGGAGCCGCACCTTACGCCGCCACCAGGGAGCGTTACCTGACCGAAGGGATTCCAATGAAGGGCATCCTCTCGGTGTCGGTGCCCGGCCTGTTGGATGGTTGGATGGCTGCCCACCAGAAGTACGGCGCTCTGAAATGGAGCGAGGTCTTCGAGTCCGCCATTGACTTGGCGGCCAACGGTTTCCCGGTGAGTCATGTCCTCGGCCAGATTATCGCTGCCGACCCTATGCTACGTAGCTTCCCTACTTCCAGGGCAGTGTTCACTGATGACGGGCGGCCACTGAGCGCCGGAGAGATTCTTTATCAGAATGACCTGGCGCGCACTTTCCGGAAGATCGCTGCCGACGGGACCGAGGCATTTTACAAGGGCGAGATAGCACGGGCCATCGTCGAGTTCAGCCAGGAGCATGGGGGCCTGCTGACCTTGAAAGACCTGGCCGACCATCACTGCCGCTTGCAAGAGCCCATCTCCACCACCTACCGGGGCTACACTGTCTACGAAGCGCCGCCCAACTCCAGCGGCCACGTGCTCCTTCAGGAGCTTAACATGATAGAGACCCTGGACCTGAAGGCGCTGGGGTGCAACACGTCGGAGAGCATCCACTGTATGGTAGAAGCGAAGAAGCTGGCCTTCGCCGACCGGGAATCCTACGTCGCCGACCCTGAGTTCGTGGATGTGCCCATCACGGGCTTGCTGTCCAAGGACTACGCAAAGGAGAGGGCCTCACTCATTGACCCCGAACGCGCCGCCCGGAGCGTCCGGGAGGGAGACCCCTGGCGTTATCAGGATGCTTCACCCAAAGGTGGAAGGAGAAAGGTAAAAGTCTCACCTGAGCGGGAAGACACCACCTGCTTCTGCGTGGTAGACCGATGGGGCAACGCCGTCTGCCAGCTCCAGAGCATCCAGAGCGCCTTCGGCTCCAGCCTCATCGCAGGGGATACGGGCATACTGCTCAACAACCGCATGACCTACTGGCACCTGGACCCAGACCACGTGAACTGTTTGCAGCCGGGGAAGCGAGTCCGGCACACCATGAACCCGGTGATGGTCTCCTCGCCCACAAAAGGGCTGGTCCTGGTCTGCGGCACCCCTGGCGCGGATACCCAGGTGCAGACCAACTTGCAGGTTATCACCCATGTGCTGGACTTCGGCATGACCGTCGCCGAAGCGGTGGAGGCCCCCCGATGGCGCCACGCGCAGGACTCCACGGAGTCCACCTTGCCCCACAGGTGCAACGACGAGCTACAACTGGAAGGGCGCTTCCTCGCTCACGTGCGTGAAGGTCTGGGGCAGAGGGGCCACGCTCTGAACATCATGGGCGACTGGGGCGGGCCCGGAAGCGAGATGATGATTCAGATAAATCCGGAGGTGGGCTCTCTTTTCGGAGGGGCCGACCCGCGCCGAGATGGTTATGCCATCGGCTGGTGAACTCAACAGCCTTCAGCTTTCAGCAATCAGCTATCAGAGAGGCTATCGGGTACTGGCTAAAGCTGAAGGCTGATGGCTGAACGCTTACGAAGAAACTATCAGGAGGATAGCCATGACTACCTTTGGATGCACCATTCCCACACGAGGGCCTATGGCCACGGCGGAGAATCTCCGCACGCTGGCCAAACATGCCGAGGACTTCGGGTTCGACCACCTGTGGGTCAGCGACCACATAGTCGTCCCAACCCAGGTCGCCTCTTTCTACCCCTACGACCCTACGGGAGTCGCTCCTTTTGTGGCTGACGCTGCTCAGAACTACAGCGAGCCCCTGGCAACGCTGAACTACCTGGCTGGCTGCACGCAGCGTATAAAGCTGGGCACTCACGTCCTGGTCCTGCCCTACCGGGAGCCCGTGCTCACGGCCAAGATAGTGTCTACCCTGGACTATCTGTCCGGCGGGCGGGTCATTTTGGGGGTAGGCGTCGGCTGGATGGAGGAGGAGTTCAAGGCCCTGGGCCTGGACACCTTCACAGAGCGGGGGAAGGTAACCGACGAGTATATCCAGATCTTCAAGGAGCTATGGACCAAAGATGACCCTCAGTTCCAGGGCCGCTACCGCCAGTTCTCCGAGGTCAATTTCTACCCCAAACCCATTCAAAAGCCCCACCCACCCATCTGGGTAGGGGGCCATACCCCTGCGGCGATCAGGCGAGCCGCCCGCCTGGGGGACGGCTGGCTGCCCATCGGTCTGAGGCCACCCGCCAGCCTGGAGCCAGAGGAGATGGCAGGACGCATCGCCCAGCTCGGGGATATGACTGAAAAGGCGGGCCGTCCCCGCGACGCGGTGGATATAGTCTTCAGCACCAACCTGTCCTTCGCCGCCACCCCAGGCAAGCAGAGGCGCACCCTTACAGGTAGCCCCGAGGAGATCGCCGCCGATGTCATACTCTACCAGCAGGTGGGCGTGCAGCACTTTATATTTGGCTTTGAGGGAGATACGCCGGGTCAGTTGCTGAAGAACATGGAGAGGTTTGCTAAGGAGGTCCGGCCCCAGTTGTCATAGGATATGCCCCTCATCCTTCCCTCTCTCTCAGTGAGAGAGGGAAGGATGAGGGGCTTGAAAAACTCTCCTCCATCTGTCAAGATATGAGCATGAAAATAGGCGCTTTCGATTTACATGAGCCCGTCCCTGAGCTTAAGGAGCCCCACGTATTCACTTTGATCCGCCCCTGGGTGGATGTGGGAAGCGCAGTCACCATAGCCCTGTCCCGGCTGGAGCGTCACTTTGCGGCTAAAGAGATGGGAAGGCTGGCAAGGCCAGGGGTTTTCTTCGATTTCACCCGGTATCGCCCCACTATCAAACTCGTGGAAGGCCGCAGGGAGGTCACCATACCCAACAGCTTCATCCACTACGCCCAGCCGCCTGGCGGGCCCGATTTCCTGTTCTTCCACCTGCTAGAGCCCCACGCCTTCGGCGAAGACTATACCGAGTCTGTCCTGGAGGTCTTCAAATATATGGGCATCAAGCGCTATTGCAGGTTGGGCGCTATGTATGATGTGATGCCCCACACCAGGCCGCTGCTGGTTACCGGCGATACTGGTCGAGTGCCCACTAGGGGGAATGCGGGCAATCTACGCAGAAGGCAGAGCACTTATCAGGGCCCCACGACCATCATGAACCTGGTCTCCGACGGAGTGCCCAAGCTCGACCCCGACATTGATGTCATGAACATCATGGTGCATCTCCCCCAGTATGCCCAGCTGGAGGAAGACTACACGGGGGCGGCGCGTCTGCTGGAGGTGCTGTCTTCCGTTTATGACCTCCCTCCAGACCTACCACCCACCCAGATGGGAGAGCGGCAGTACAGGGAACTGGCCAAGGCGGTGGAGCGCAACACTGAGTTGAAGGCGCTGATCCAGCGCATGGAGGCTCAGTATGATGCTGAAGAGGCTGCCAGACAAGCTGAAGAGGCATCTCCACCTGCGGCTCTATCGCCTGAAGTAGAGCGGTTCCTCCAGGAGATGGACCGGCGTTTCAACAACCCCGACCGGCCTGGCTGATGCCCTGAGCCCGTCCCCAAAAATCATCTTCTACCCCTGCCTGAAGGCGGGGGCATAGATACCACAGCCTTCACCCCTCCCCCAACGGGAGAGGGACGTGGGTGAGGGCTTTCATCCATCATCCCGATGAGCCCCTCCATAAGAATGCGGCGAGGGGACTGCCTGCTTTAGCTGGCAGGGGAATCGCCGCTCCCTCCCTTCTGTAAGTATATCGTTGCCAGGAATCGAACGAGTGTTTTATAATACCTGTGTAAATGACACGAAAGACATACAAGTACCGCCTTTACCCTACCGAAGCCCAAGCAGAGGCCCTGGATAACCAACTGGCTGCGGCTTGCCGCCTTTACAACGCGGCCCTCCAGGAACGACGAGAGGCCTGGAAGATAGCGGGTAAGTCTCTGAACTATTACCACCAGGCCAACCAGCTTAAGGAAATTAGAGCCTCTGGAGACCTGGACCTTGCCAACTACTCCGCTTGTCAGGACGTGCTCCGTCGAGTGGACAAGACCTTCAAAGCTTTCTTCTCCCGTCTCAAGCGTGGTGAAAAACCTGGGTATACCAGATTCAAGTCCCGTCGTCGCTTTGACAGCTACACCTTCCCCGCCTACGGGGACGGGTGTAAACTCAGAGACAATGGTAGGTTGTATATCCAGAGCGTAGGGGAGTTGAAGGTCAAGCTCCACCGCCCGATATTTGGTCAAATTAAGACCGTAACGGTCAAACGAGAAGCAGGGCATTGGTATGCCTGCTTCAGTGTGGAGTATGTCCCTGAACCCCTGCTGCCCAATGGTCAGGCAGTGGGTATTGACGTGGGCCTGGAGAGTTTCGCGGTCCTGAGCGATGGTACTGCGATAGCTAATCCCTGCCACTACCACAAAGCTCAGGCCAAATTGCGCCGTGCTCAGAGGAAGGTTGCCCGACGAAACAAGGGGAGTAACCGACGGCGTAAGGCTGTCCATGAACTCAAGCGGGTGCACCAGCACGTTAGAAACCAGCGGGTTGATTTCCACCACCAGGTGTCTCGTAAGCTGGTCAACACCTATGACTTGATTGTAGTGGAAGACCTGAAGGTCAAGGGCCTGGCCGGTGGGATGCTGGCCAAATCCGTATCCGATGCCGGATGGTCTGGCTTTATTCAGAAGCTGGCCTACAAAGCGGAAGAAGCTGGTAGGCACCTGATTAAAGTAGACCCTCGTGGCACATCCCAGCGGTGTGTTTGCGGCGCAGCCGTGCCCAAGACTCTGCGTCAACGCTGGCACCAGTGTCCAGAATGTGGGTTGTCGGTTAGTCGTGATCATGCTTCAGCTCTCGAAATCCTGAGGCTCGGACTGAGCCTTGCGGGCGTAACGTGGCCGGATGGGGCGAGCGTGCCCGCAGAAGCCGTCTGCTTTAGCTGACGGAGTAGTCACTGATAGGCATAGCCTGAAGGCGGGTCTTGCTCTATAATGTGTAAGAGAGCTTTCGATGTCCAAGGGTCATCCTGACCCCGGGGGTTACGATGGATATAACCTTTGACAGAGGGGACCTTCAGAAGCCAAAAGGCCATGCCCTGGTCTACTTCCGTACCAGTCTGGAGCCCGACAAGGTCTACGCCACCTACATCATAGTGCTTCCCATCAAGGTGGACTTCGCCAAGTACGTCCCTCCCTTCCTCGCATCCCACCTGGGCAGCGTGCCCTTGAGCGACCTCGCTGCTTTCTCCCTGCCCCCGGTGCCCGAGGAGGTTGGCAGCTACCAGGAGCTTCAGAGACTAGCGGAGATACGGGACGACGACCTGCTGCACGCGGGCACCATGTACCGTTTCGACCTGCCGGAGATGATGGAGGCGGTGGGCGAGGCAGTGCGTTACTACTCCCAGATATGGGCTGACTATACCAAGTTGGCCACCGCCGCAAGCAAGTCTGCCGGCGTTGAGGCAGAAGAAGGCTCCGCGGGGGTCAGCGAGGTGCTGTATAGCCTCATGAACGATCGGGACAGGCTGATAGAGCTAGCCAAGCTGGTTGGCAAGCTACGCTTTGCCGTAGAGAGCAAAGACTATCAGATGGGCGAAGAGACAGAGAATGAGATTAAGCTCCTGAGCCGATACCTGCCGGAACGCTACTATATACCGAGCCTTCTTCAGGCGGTCATGGACTCCTCCGTCAGGGGGGCCCAGCTGGCCCAGCTTTACTTAGACCGATGCTACAAGCTCTCCGACGGCGACGAAGCCGGAGCCCTCGATCTGGAGAGAAGGATTGACTCTCTAAAGGCAGCATGACCACCATCCTGAAAGCATGCTGCACCCGTAGCGGAGACGAGAGTGTACCTGTCCCATCTGAGCCTCATCAATTTCCGGAATTTCCCCAACCTGGAGTTGGACCTGCCTCCTGGCGTGGTGGTGTTTTTCGGCAGAAACGCTCAGGGCAAGACCAGCCTCCTGGAGGCCATATACCTGCTGGCTATCGCCAGGTCCTTCCGCGCAGAGAACGAGTATGAGCTGGTGAACTGGCAAGCCGGTACAGAGGAAGGCAACGCTCTGGTGGCGGGGGCCATCGAAAAGCGGGACGAACGGCTGCGGGTCCACATCGGTTACCAGTGCGTACCAGTCTCAGAGTCACCAGAAGCGGCGCTTCAGGGTAGCACGCTCCGTGCCCAGGAGGGCCGCCCCTTTGGAGTCAGAAGGCACATAAGGGTCAGCAGGGTAAAGCGTACCGCCGCTGAGCTGGTAGGTCTGGTCAATGCCGTCCTGTTCACCGCCGAAGACATAGAGCTTGTCCAGGGTCCGCCATCCCTCAGGCGGCGCTACCTGGACATACTGCTGTCCCAGGTAGACTCGCCCTACCTCAGAGCGCTCCAGCGCTACCAGCGCATCCTCCAGCAAAGGAACCGGCTTCTCAGACTGCTACAGGAGCGAAGGGCAAAAGATGATGAGCTTACCTTCTGGAACGAGGAGCTGGTGAAGGAAGGGTCGTGGATAACGCAGCAGAGGTATGAGGCGATGGCCCTGCTCTCCGCTCTGTGTCGGGAGAGGCACGGTGAGCTTACCGGCGATGGCGAAGACCCCCAGGGCGCAGAGAGCCTCACTCTGGAGTACAGGCCCAACGTTCCCTGTCACGGTCAAACCCCCAGCAGTGAGGAGATGGCGAGGGAGTTCATGGCAGCCCTGGAGGCTTCCAGGGGCCGAGAGGTGGGAATGGGCTCGACGGTAGTCGGCCCACATCGCGACGATTTCAGGCTTCTGGTGAACGCCGTGGACATGGGCACTTACGCCTCCAGAGGCCAGGCCAGGACTTTAGCCCTTACCTTGAGGCTGGCGGAGGCCGCCTACCTGGCCTCAGCCAGGAGCGAGGGGCCTATAGTGCTCCTGGACGACGTCCTTTCCGAGATGGACTCCTTCCGCAGGAGACGGGTGCTGGACAAAGCCCTTGAGTACCAGCAGGTGATTATCACAACCACCGACCTGGAATCTATTCAAACGAGTCACCTTCCCAACGCTACCTACTACGAGGTGCGAGGAGGCCAGGTCTCCAGGCTTGCCCTGAGCAACGGCCAAGGGACCAAGCCCCAGGCCTACTCGTCCACGAGGTAAGCTATAGTTGCTCGTGGCGATTATGTAGTCTACGGAGCCAATCATGAAGGAGCTTAACGAGGACCTAGATGCAGGTATCCAGCGTGCGGCGCAACTCCTCATCAAGGCAAAATACCTGGTCGCTCTGGTGGGGGCAGGCATGTCGGTGGAGAGCGGCATCCCACCTTTTCGAGGCCCGGGGGGCCTCTGGACTCGCTACGGAGAGCCCACCTCACTGAGCTACCAGGGATTTATCCGTGACCCGGCAGGATGGTGGGAGAAGCGGCTGAGGGACGAGCAGGAGCATGGGAACCCTACCTACGAGCTGAAAATAGCGGTGGACAAGGCGGGCCCCAACCCCGGCCACTACGCCCTGGTGGAGCTGGAGCGCATGGGCCTGCTGAAGTGCATCATAACCCAGAACGTGGACAACCTGCACCGCAGGGCAGGGAGCATTAACGTGGCGGAGATCCACGGCAACCGCACCAAGCTCCGCTGCCTCGACTGTAGCGTCCGACTGCCAAGAGATGAGTTCCTCGTAGTCGAAATACCTCCCCACTGCCCTGAGTGCGGCGGCATAATCAAGATAGATACCGTTATGTTCGGTGAACCCATCCCACGCGATGTGCTGTCGGTATGTCTTGAGCAGGTGGAGATGTGCGACTGTATGCTCATGGTAGGCACCTCAGGCACCGTCCACCCCGCGGCCAGCCTGCCCCTGGCCGCCAGAGACCGAGGGGCCAGCCTTATCGAGATTAACCCCT
>CAYWGG010000061.1:0-12467 GCA_964457285.1 uncultured Dehalococcoidia bacterium | reverse complement strand
TAAAAGACATCGCCGTCTGTCGGGCTTCGGGAGAAGGATGGCAGTTGTTCGTCTCTGCGCCGCCGTGCCATCTGCGCCAGGTCAGGCGGGGCTGGGGGTGAGGCCACTGAGAGCTTGTCCTTATCCCACCAGCCGCCTTGCTGTAGCAGCCTGTTCCAGAAAGCCTCGAAGGTAGGGGCCCGCACCGAGCCTCGGTTAAGCTCAAACAATCTCTGTGCCCCCTGTCGAAGCACATCCCGGAAGGTATTGGGAAGGCCATCATCCAGACCCAGGTCCTGGGACAAAGCGAGGAGTACGTCGGGGTAGCTCCTGGGGTCCAGGTCTGGCAGGGGATTCACTACTGGCTGCTGCATCCCCACCATTTCGTATCCTGGGCCCGGCTCTGGGACATCGTCTCCCCACTCTTCCAGGTAGCTACGCTCCGGCAAGACCAGGTCTGACATACGAGTGGTGTCGTCCATGAAGCTAGAGAAGCTCACGACAAACGGGTCGCCAGCGTTCAGGGCATCCCGGAAGCCCACTGCGTCTGGAAGGCCATACACGGGGTTGACACCTCGCAACATGAGAACCTTTATCCGCTTCGCCCTCAGCTCCTCAGCAATCTCTATCCAGTTTGTCAAGGACCCAGCGGTGGATGTGGCAGGGAGGCCCTCTATGGGTGGAGGAGGGTTGAATACTATACCTCCCTGGCCAGGCTTCCTGCCAACACTGCCCACCAGGTAGTTAAGGGCGTAGATGGCCGAGAGGTTGAACAGGCCGTTGGTATGAGCGCCCGCCTCGCCGCCGCCGATGGCCAGGCTGGGGCGCTTTGTGGCGCACTCCTGGGCTATTCTCTTAATAATTGCGTCAGCATCCTCTCCACGAATCCTCTCGGGTATGCCTATGTAGAGGGGATTATCTTTGCGCACTATATTTTCTGGCTTGAAGTCGTCCAGGGCCGATAGGAGGGCCGCTTTCCCAGCGCCACCACTCATGGCCTGCACCACGCCAGGGTCAGCCATGTCACTGGAGACCATGACGTGGGCTATGCTGAGGGCCAGAATACCCTCCCTTCCCGGGGATATGGGTATCCACTCGTCGGCATTGGCGGCGGTCATGGAGTACCTGGGGTCTACATGGACATGAGTGCCCCGCTCTTTACCATTTCCATGCTGCCGGAACTGGCCGTAGCCGCGGGCGTAGTGCACAGGGGAGACCCAGGTGGAGAGGAAGTCGGCGCCAAAGGAGAGCAGATAGTGGGTGTTCTCTATGTCGAAGTCGGGGAGAATGTCCTGGCCGAAGACCCGCTTTATCGCCACCCTCAGCGCCGTCTGCTCCATCGGCTCAAAGGCCAGATGCCTGCCTCCGTAGGCTTGCGCGAACCGGCTTACTACCAACCCCAGGTGGCCTCGGAGGGGCTCGGTTACCATCAGCATGGCGCTGGCATCGTTATTATTCCGTAGCGCCCTCAGGCGGTCACGAAGGATGTCCATGACCTCGTCCCACTCGATCTGCCAATAATGGCCAGACCCTCGCTCCGTGCCTTCACGCCGCAACATAGGCTTGGTGAGCCGGTCCGGGTGGTAGAGGGCCTGTAATCCCGCCTCGCACCGCGCGCTCTGTTTGCCCTGATTGGTAGGGTAGAGAGGATTCCCCCGCACCTTCTTGGCCCGCCCCTCTATAACCCTGATGAGCACGCCTTCTCTTTCGGGGCACTGGCAGCACAGGGTAGAGTACCAGTTGTCCTGGCCGGTGACCAGGTCCTCGGGCATGGCAACGGGGCTCTGAATCCGCATCTCGCTCTCGCGAAAGATGCCGCACGCCACAGCCCCCACTCCTGAGAGGCTGGCCCATTTAAGGAAGTCACGACGGCTCAGTTTCATAGCGCCTCTGTCTACAACTTATCTCATACATCCCCGATGTACCGCAGCCTTCAGGCGGGGGTTGAAAAACCCATTTATGAGATAGCTTCTAATAATGGCAGGTAACACAGTCCGTAGGGGCGTCGTTATTGCGGTGGCAGTCCACGCAATCGCCCATCTTCAACCTGCGCTTCTGCTTGACCTTTTCCATCTCTCTTACCTTGCCGTGGCAGATGGTACAGGTGGCTTCTACCAGCTCAGACGGCTTGGGGGGGTCCGATAAGTCCACTCCCAGCTCCCGGGCTTTTTCAACCGCCTGGCCTCTACCATCGCCCTGAGTGAAGAATCGGAGATGAGGCTCGTGAGCGAACTGCACATGGTCGGGCAACCTATGCACCCGCTCCCAGTCTATAGGCTCAGGTACGGTAGAGGGGTCCTCTTTTCCCATCGGGTCTAACCCGCCATACGCCAGCAGCTTTGCTATCTCCGGGTTGGTCTGGCCATCTACCTCAGCAACTATGGTCTTGTGGCAGAACAGGCACTGCTGCACAGCGGGTACAGTGGCAGCATCGCCCTTGGTCACGCTGCGGTGGCAGAACTCACACTGAATTCCTGCATTAACGTGTACGGTATGTGGGAAGGCGATAGGCTGGTCCGGGCCGCCGGCGCCAAACCCGAACAGCGGAGTAGACCACCAGGCACGAAGTATGTACAAAAGCACTAGCACTACAACTACCGTCACCACCAGCCCACCAAGAGCCAGTGACACCATCTTGAAGCTCGGTTTTATCGGCATTAAGTCGCGCCCATAATCAATTGGGTTTTAGAGGATTATATCCAGAACCTGTTATACAGGTTCTCAAGAAGGTGACTGTTGTTTACCGTCCAGGTCAGGAACAGCATGGCTAAAGCGAGGAAGACCGCCACACCAATATACATGGGCTGTCTCAGCTTCAGGAAGCTCTTCGGCAAGTGGCCTGAGGACACTAGAGAGGGGACTATAGCGTGTGCGATGAGGAAAGTGAAAGCGATGATCACGATGCAGAAGAAGTAGGCCCATAGCCAATGGAGCCAGTTGCCTATATCGGACCAGGCGGGAGCACTGACAGCCACTGGGTCTACTTCAGGCATACGTAACTCACCTTTCCGATCCTTTCATCCATCCCGAAGCTGAGGGCGCTGGAGGGTACAGAGGCCGAGTGAAAATTATCACAGTAGGGAACCGGTGTCAAGTAGCAAAAGTGGCAAAGTGGCAAGGCGAAGTCCTTTAATTGACACCCCGCACCAGCCCCCGTATAATACCTATGCAATCAGTGGGCACTCAAGCAGTCCAACAGGCGCGGAGGGAGGTGGTTGCCTTGGCCGATGTACGGCTTGCCGAGGGCGAGTCCTTCGATAGCCTTCTGAGAAGGTTTAATAAACGAGTTCAACAAGATGGCATTCTCTCAGAGATCAGGCGTAGACAGCATTTTGAGCCACCCAGCATAAGAAGAAAGAAGAAAGAGGCCGCCAAGCGACGCAAGAGTATGCGTAACAGCTAAGAATTATGCGCTTCGGCATTGTTGTTTTCCCCGGCACATGGAGCGATGGCGACTGCTATCATGCCATCAAAGACGTCCTGGGCCAGGACGCAGACTACCTCTGGCATCGGGAGAAGCCCAATCTGTTGGAGCGGTTCCATTGTATAGTGCTGCCTGGGGGCTTTTCTTACGGGGACTATTTAAGGGCTGGCGCCATCTCCCGTTTCTCCCCGATCATGTCAGCAGTAGAGAGCTTCGCCGCCAGAGGTGGGCTGGTAATAGGCATCTGCAATGGGTTCCAGATACTATGCGAGGCAGGGCTGCTACCGGGCGCCCTCATGCGCAACAGCCATCTCCAGTACCGATGCCAGTGGACTCATCTACGAATCGAACACTCCAGCACGCCTTTTACGTCGGCTTGTACTCCTGGACAGGTCCTTCGTATCCCCATATCCCACGGAGAGGGCAACTACTTCGCCGACCCGCCCACCCTCCAGGAGTTGGAGGAGCACGGGCAGGTGGTACTCCGCTACACTACCCCCACGGGGGAGCTTACCCCCGAGACGAACCCCAACGGCTCCACCAACAACATCGCAGGTATAATCAACCGGGAGGGTAACGTGCTGGGCATGATGCCCCACCCGGAGCGGTGTTGTGAGGCGCTCATGGGCGGGACCGATGGGAGGCTGATTTTTGAGTCTATCATCAGGGGCCGGGTCGGGAGTCAGGGATGATAGGGACGCTCCGTATTAGCAGGTTCAAATCGGTGAAGGAGTTGACCCTCAATTGCAAGAGGGTCAATATCTTCATCGGGGAGCCGGGCACCGGGAAGTCCAACATCCTCGAAGCCCTGGGAATGTTCTCATTCTTGTATTACTCACGATTTGGGTACGACGCAAGGCAGTTTATCAGGTTTGAGAGGACGAGCAACCTCTTCTACGACGATAACCTGGACGATCCTCTTGAGATACTGCGTGATGCCATCTCCCTGAAAATAGAGTTCATGAACGGAAGATTCGAGGGAAAATGTGAGGAGAGTAAGGCCGAGATAGTGAGGTTCGACGGTGACCACAATGACTTCCGAGTTCTATCCGGACGCGAGGAGAAAATAGCCCCCTTCAAGTTCTATCGTTTTAGGGTGCACGAGCAGTTCCCCCGCCACGAGACCGATTTTCTGATGCCCCCTTCGGGCGACAACCTGCTGTCCCTGCTGCTGGCTCACAGGGAGCTATGGGCCATCGTAAATCAGCCCTTCCTGAACATGGGACTTCGCCTGGGCTTCAGGCCGCAGGAGGGCAAGATTGAGGTCGTAAAGTCGTCAGAAGACATCATTATCTCCTATCCCTATTCGCTGACGTCGGAAACCCTCCAGCGCTTGACCTTTTACCTGGCGGCCATCCTGTCCAACAAGAGTTCCGTCCTCATCTTCGAGGAGCCCGAGTCCCACGCCTTCCCTTACTACACCGCGCACCTGGCTGAGGTAATCGCTCTGGACCAGCAGGACAACCAGTATTTCATCTCCACCCACAATCCCTATTTCCTTCTTCCCCTGCTGGCGAAGTCGCTGAAGAACGAAATTGCCATTTTCATTACCTACTTCAAGGACTACGAGACCAAGGTCAAAGAGCTGACTGAGAAGGACCTGGAGGAGATGGATGGGATAGACATCTTCTCTAACCTGGAGAGGTATCTTGAAGGGGGATGATCTACGTCGAGTGCAAACCTGATGAGGTCCTGGTGCGAGTCCTGACGGGTCTGCCACGCAGGGAGGTCATCCACGAGATCAAGGGAAAGCCCAGGATTGTGGATAAGATAAGCAAGCTGCAGAACTCCACAGGGTTAATTGATGAAGACCCTGGGGGAGTACAGCCTGTCTACCTTAAAAGAATGGGAGTGGTGCAAGACCTACTCCAAAGAGGTCTCAGGATCCTGCAGGATACCAAAGAGAATCGCATTATCGTGATATGTCCTCGTTTGGAAGAGTGGGTAGTGAGGGCTGCAATGGAGGCCAGGGTAGATTTGCGCCAATACACCCTTCCCGACGACCCTCAGAGGCTCCATCAAGTGATAAACGACGACCTTCGCAAGTTCCAGCGGCTGGTTGAGGACTTGAAGGATACCGACAGGCTTAGAGCTTTGGGTAGTGTCCTGGGATAGTTACAAGCTGTCAAGGGAGGTATCAGGGGACGGATGAGTACACATACCATCGCCAATCGAACAGTTGAGCCATGCGCAAGTGACCTGATCTCCCAAATGGGGATGACATCTCTCGTCCACCAGATGGCATCACTTGTTGATAGCTGCATCGAATCCAGAACTTCCCAGGGTGGAAGCATAGCTTACCAGGAAAGCATCGAGAATCCCGACGACTGGGAAATCCTCGTCGTGACAAGGCTCAAAATTTCCCCAGAAGAATGCTTCAAGCTCAGCCTCCGCATTGGAGAAGATCTTGCACGCCTTATCAGCCAGGACCCTTCTGACCCCAACTGGTTGCGTGTAAGCTACCGGCTGGAGATTGCCCGTTGACATGGATCCTCTGAACTTCCTTCAAACCTGTATGCGGCTCGTTGGAGCTTCGTCCCAATACGAGTCTGATGGAAGGACTATCCTGTCGAGGGCTTACTACGCATTTTTTCTGCTACTACGGGATGGAATAGCCTTGAAGGATTCCGGGTTCAGGGCTAACGTGAAGAATGCAGCGTCCGACCATGCCTTGGTGAGGGATTACCTGAGAGGCACAAGATTCACCCCTGACGGTCGCAGGAATACTCAGCCTTACCTTCGTGTGCCGTGGTACGAAAGATACAGCTTTCTATCCGAGTGGCGTGAGACTGCCGATTATCGTATGGAAATCAGCCCAGAGGATATATCGTGGGCAGTACAACAGTGCCTGGTGTATATTACCGGATTGGAGCCATTAGCTCGAAGCTTTGTTGGAAGGTAGGTATACCTTGCCCGTCACCAAGGAAATCCTGGACGAAATAGCCCTCACCGAGGGAGAGTACCGCCTCATCGTGAAGAGGCTGGGCCGGGAGCCCAACCCTGTTGAGCTGGGCATGTTCGGGGCTTTGTGGAGCGAGCACTGTGGCTACAAACACTCCAGATCCCTCCTGCGCTACTTCCCCTCAAGCTCCCCCCGGGTCCTCCTGCCGGTCGGGCAGGAAAATGCCGGGGCCGTTGACATCGGCGATGGGCTTGCGGTGGTGTTCAAGATCGAGTCCCACAACCACCCCTCGGCGGTGGAGCCCTTCCAGGGTGCAGCAACGGGGGTGGGTGGCATAGTAAGGGACATCCTCACGATGGGCGCCAGGCCCATAGCCCTCCTCAACTCCCTGCGCTTCGGCCCACTAGATGACCCTCACAACCGCTACCTCTTCAACGGCGTTGTAGGCGGCATTTCATGGTACGGCAACTGCATCGGCGTCCCTGATATTGGCGGGGAGATTTACTTTTCCACCTCCTACTCGCAGAACCCCCTGGTCAACGCCCTCTGCGTCGGCCTGATTCAGAAAGATAGTCTGGTGCGAGCCTCGGTGGGCGATGAGGGCAATATCCTTCTGCTGGTGGGGGCCGAGACGGGCAGGGACGGTATCCACGGGGCTTCGGGCCTTGCCTCCCGCACCTTTGAGGAGGAGCGGGAGATGCGGCCCACGGTGCAGGTGGGTAATCCCTTCCTGGAAAAGCTCCTCATCGAGGCTTGCCTGGAAGTGGCGGCTTCTGGCTGCCTTGAGGGGATGCAGGACCTGGGAGCCGCGGGCCTCACCACCGCCACGGTGGAAGCGGCGGCCAAGGGGAACGGCGGAATAGAGCTGGACATATCCAGGGTACACCGCCGTGATGCGGGTATGAGCCCCTATGAGGTCATGCTCTCCGAGTCCCAGGAGCGGATGCTTCTGGTGGTGAAGCCGGGCAATGTAGAGCGGACCAGGTCCATCTTCCAGAAGTGGGACATACCCTGTGTGGAGATCGGCAAGGTCACCAGCACCGGCAATGCGAAAGTCCACGATGGGACAAGTGAGGTCACCCAGCTACCGATAGACGTGCTCACCGACCCGCCCAGGTACAGGCTGAAGGGCGTCAAACCCAGGGAACAGGTGGAGCTACAACGCTACGACCTGGGCAGCCTTCCCATTCTGGAGACGAGCCCGGCCCAGGTGCTCTTGCGCCTCCTCAGGTCGCCCAACATCGCCAGTAAAGAGCCAGTGTACCGCCAGTACGACCATCAGGTGCAGACGAACACGGTCGTAGCCCCTGGAGGTGATGCCGCCGTGCTGCGGATCAAGGGGACTCGAAGGGGCATAGCCCTTTGCACCGACGGCAACGGCCGTTACTGTTATCTGGACCCCTACAGAGGGGGGGCCATCGCCGTAGCAGAAGCCTGCCGCAACCTCTCCTGCGCTGGGGCCGAGCCCATCGCTCTCACCGACTGCCTAAACTTCGGCAACCCCGAGCGCCGGGAGATATACTATCAGCTTGAGTGGTGCATCCGGGGGATGGCCGAGGCCTGCCGCGTGCTGGGCGTGCCAGTGGTCAGCGGTAACGTGAGCCTGTACAACGAGACCCAGGGCCGTGCCATATACCCCACCCCTGTGGTGGGGGCGCTGGGCCTGCTGGAGGACGTGCAGCTTCACACCACCTCGGCCTTCAAAAGTCCAGGAGAGTTGGTGGTCCTCCTTGGAGCTTCAGAGGTAAGGGGTAGGGCGCGGGACCTGGCGGGCAGTGAGTACCTGGAGCTTATCCATAGCAAAGTAGCTGGAAGGCCTGCCATAGACCTGGAGCTAGAAAGAAGGGTGCAGCAGCTCTGTCGCCGTGCCATCCAGGAGGGGATAGTGACCTCGGCCCATGACTGCTCCGATGGGGGCCTGGCTGTGGCCCTGGTGGAGGCTTGCATCGCTGGTGGCCCAGATTCGGCCTTTGCTAAAGGGGGATTAGGGGGGATTTCCAGGGTCGGCTTCAGTGGCGACTTCAGAGTAAGGGGCCGGTGGGACGCGGCCCTCTTTGGCGAGGCCCAGTCCAGAGTTATTGTGTCCCTCCCCCCCGAACGCCTGAGTGACCTGGCCAAGCTGTCCACAGAGTTGGGTGTACCTCTCACATCCCTGGGCATGACCACTTCCGCCCACCGCTTCGCGATAGCCGGCCACGTAGACTTGCCCCTGGAGGAGTTGGAGCACGCCTTTTCGCTCTGGATGTGAGACAGCGGTTACTCCGCCCTCCGTACTGGATGGCCGCCGAACTGGTTTCTCAGCACCGCCAGCAGCCTGGCACCAAAGGGTTGGTCCTGGCGGGAGCGGAACCGCGCCTGGAGTGAGAGGGTGATGACCGGCATAGGGACCCCTAGCTCAACAGACTCCTGTACTGTCCAGCGGCCCTCGCCTGAGTCCTCCACGTACGCCTGGAAGCCCTCCAGGGTGGGATTCTCCTGGAGGGCGGCCGCCGTGAGGTCCAGCAGCCAGGAGCGTACCACGCTGCCGTAGCGCCAGACCTGGGCGATCTGGGCCAGGTCAAGGTCGAACTCCCGTTTCGCCTGCAACAGCTCAAACCCTTCTGCGTAGGCCTGCATGAGCCCGTACTCGACGCCGTTATGGACCATCTTGACGAAATGACCAGCGCCAGAGGGACCCATGTAGCCATACCCCTTGTCAGGACTGGGGGCCAGGGTCTGAAATATGGGCTCCAGGCGGTGGAATACTTCTTTCTCGCCTCCTACCATCAGGCTGTAGCCCTCCGCAAGGCCCCAGATGCCACCGCTGGTGCCCACATCCAGGAGATGGAGCCCGTGCTGGCGGAGCTTCTCTGCGCGGCGTAGCGTATCCTTGTAGTTAGCGTTGCTGCCGTCCAGAATCACGTCTTCAGGGGAGAGCAAGGAGGTCAGCCCGTCTATGGTGGACTCAGTAGCCTCGCCCGCTGGCAACATGAGCCACACCGCACGTGGAGGAGTCAATTTCTGTACCAGCTCCCCAAGAGAGCCGCTTCCAACAGCGCCCATAGCTTCACTGGCTTTGATTGCTTCCTTGCTGAGGTCGTAGGTCACCACACGGTAGCCGCCGCGTAGCAGCCGTTGCACCATATTGCTGCCCATGCGGCCCAGGCCGATCATGCCAAGCTCCATAGCTTGCCTCCCTTCTGTCACTGACCTGGGGTGGCACCGAGAGTGTGCGAGGGGGGCAGTGCAAGGGCCGACCGCCACAATGACTGACGGCCTGCCCTCAGTGCAGGACCTCTCCGCCCTCTACCTGGCCTGCCTGGGAACGACCCTGGGCCTTCTGCCCCTCCTGAGTGGCGAGCAGCCCTGCCTCAGCCTCCCTTCCACCCCCCACCATCGGCGTTTCCACATCGGCTGCCAGGGCGGTGGTCATGGCGCGGATTGCCACCTCGATCTGCCCATCGTCCGGCACCCGGGTGGTGAGGCGCTGGAGGAGCAAGCCAGGGTAGGTCATGAGTCGGGTCAGGGGGTTGCTATGATGGGCTCCGCTGAAGCGGATTATCTCGTAGCTTATGGCTGCGATCACGGGAATGAACACGATGCGGGAGAGGACTAGCCACCAGAGAGGGGAACGGCCCAGAAAGGCAAAGACCACGATGGCCACCACCATTACCGTCAGCAGGAAGGCGGTGCCACAGCGAGGGTGGGCTGTGGGAAAACGGCGGACGTATTCTACTTCCAGGGGCAAGCCCGCCTCGTGGGTATGCACCGCCATGTGCTCGGCCCCGTGGTAGGCGAAGATACGCCTTATGTCCTTGAGGAGGCCGATTGCCCCGACGTAGGCTATGAGCACCACCAGCCTTATAAGTCCCTCAATGATGTTGCTCAGGATGTCCGATGAAAAGGCGTCATCCAAAGGACGCGTTGCAAAAAGGGGCATGATGAAGAAAAGGCCGATGCCCAGGGCGAAAGCGACGATCAGGGAGACGCCCATAAGCCAGCCGGGTACATCTTCCTTATCCCCGACCTGGTCCTCTATAGCCATCGTGGCCGAGCGGTTGAGGGCCTTGAGTCCCAGGGCGAGGGTCTCTATGAGCACCAGGACTCCCCGCAACAAAGGGACTCGTCTGAGGCGTCCCGTGTATATCTGGCTCAGGGGCTCGGAGATAGCGTACACATCACCGTTGAGGCGGCGCACGGCCAGGCTGAAGCATCGCCTCCCCCGTATCATCACGCCTTCGATGACGGCCTGGCCGCCGTAGAAGAACTGCTGCTCAGCCAAACCTCCTCCTCAAAACAAAAGAGGCCATGTCACCTGGTGGTGGTCTACAGGGTGCTTGCGTGAAGGGGTCTATTTGAGGTTGAACCGCCGTCTGAGCCTCTCGATCCTGCCCTCGGTATCCACGACGCGTTGCTGGCCGGTGTAGAAGGGGTGGCACTTGCTGCAAATCTCCACCCTCATAGCCGGCTTGGTAGCTCCGGTGACAAAGCTGTTGCCGCATGAGCAGGTGACGGTGGCGACGTAATACTCTGGATGGATGTCTTTTTTCATTTAGCTCACCCCGGTTTCTATGGGATAAACACTGGCCTTGCGCTTGCCCCTGGTAGCCCACTCGTACTTGACGCGGCCATCTATCAGAGCAAAGAGGGTGTAGTCTCGGCCAAGGCCAACGTTCAGGCCAGGGTGGATACGGGTGCCACGCTGCCTCACAATCACATTGCCTGTGTTCACGTACTCTCCGCCGAAGCACTTGACTCCAAGACGCTGGGAGTTACTATCACGACCGTTGCGGGAGCTGCCCCCCGCCTTCTTGTGGGCCATTACCTCTCACCTCCGCCAGATGTGGGGTCTTGGGGCGTTTCGATTTCTGGCCTTGAGACAGACACAGCCTCCTCCCGGGGGCTGTCAGTCTTCTCATCCTCTGGCTTGTCTATGGGTGCGTCCCTGGATTCATCCAGAGACTCAGCCGCTAGCCCTGGCTCTGCAGCATCTCCTCCACCCTCCTCCTTCTCTTGGGGAAGGACCGGCGTTTCAACGACGCCGATCTCCTCTCCACCCAGGAGTATAGCGGTTATAGCCAGCCTGGTGAAGGGCTGTCGGTGGCCCTTCTTCCTGCGGTATCGGGTCTTTCGCTTGTACTTGAATACAATGACCTTCTTGTCCTTGTCCTGGGCCCGTACCTGGGCGAGGATACTGGCGTTAGGGACCAGAGGGTTGCCCAGGACCACCTCATCGTTCCTGGAGACCGCCAGCACGTCGGTGAGCTCCACCGACGAGCCCTCCTCTACTGGCAGCTTCTCCACGTCTATTACGTCACCTGGCTTGACCCTGTATTGCTTGCTTCCCGTTTTAAGAATTGCGTAATCCATAGTCTCCTCTGGAATACATTGTATGGGCTGCCAGTAGGCGTGTCAAGTTCAGGTGTGAATGGTTCCATTCCTCAATTGACACTGCTATGGCTCCGGGATATACTCCTCATTGGAGCGAAACAACTATATTGGAGTGAAACAGCTATGCCTGAAGTAAGGATTGTGCATCCGCATCAGCTTGAAAAAGAGGCCGTGTCAGGAGCCATGACTCGTTTGGCTGGGGTCTCCAGAAACCTCACCAGCGCAGAAGGTATACACATGGTGATTGCTAGCATACCTCCAGGATGCGCTTCAAGTCCGCACCATCACGTTAACTGTGAGAGTGCTATCTATGTGGTCAGCGGTCACGGCAGGATGCTTATAGGCGACAGGCTGGAACGCTCCCAGGATTTCGGGCCAGGGGATTTCCTATACATCCCGCCCTTTGCCCTGCACCAACCTATTAACATCAGCGCCACCGAACCTTTAACCCTGGTCGTAGCCCGCAACAGCCCTGTGGAGATCGTGGAGGAATACAAGGGGGCTTCTCGATAAAGAGTGAAATTGCTCCCTCACCCTGGCTTTCGGCCACCCCTCTCCCACCGGTGGGAGAGGGGCCGGGGGTGAGGGTTTTCACGCATTACCGTGATGAGCCGAGAGCGAGTTGGGCTTGTCCGAGGGGATATAGGCTGCTATAATTCTGTCGTGGAAGGTGTGCGAGGGGGGCAGGGAAAGGACGGAGCCACACATGGAGATGGGCCCGTAGCTCAGGTGGTTAGAGCGCGGTCCTGATAAGACCGAGGTCGATAGTTCGAGTCTATCCGGGCCCACCAT
>CAYWGG010000060.1:3325-12483 GCA_964457285.1 uncultured Dehalococcoidia bacterium | reverse complement strand
AGGAGCACCAGAGCCGCCCGCGGGACAGGGAGCCCTCCGACAGCAGCGAACCCGATAGTGACAACGATGACGATAGCGACGATTCCGGCTCACCCCAGGAACAGCGGTTCGAGGTAGGCTCTCCCTTCTCCGTGCGCCCCTTGCAGGTGCCGACCCATGACAACCTGACCCGCCGCGCCTCTGGGCGGCGCACCAGTACCGTCAGCGGCTCTCAGGCAGGACGGTATGTAGGGGCGAAGTTGCCCCAGGGGGAGGCGTCGGACCTGGCCCTGGACGCGACCCTCCGGGCAGCGGCCCCTTACCAGCGTAGCCGACGCTCAGTGGCCCTCGCCCACGGCCCCTCTCCCGACGGGAGAGGAGTGACCCAAGGCCGAGATGATGGCTCAGCCCTCCTCATCGAGCCCTGGGATGTGCTGGAGAAGGTCCGAGAGACCAAGACGGGCAGCCTCATCCTGTTCGTGGTGGACGCCAGCGGCTCGATGGGGGCCCAGCGGCGCATGGTAGCTGTCAAAGGGGCTATCCTCTCCCTTCTGCTGGACGCCTATCAGCGCAGGGACAGGGTGGGGATGGTCGCTTTCCGGGGCGCAAGGGCCGAGCTGGTCCTGCCACCGACCAGCAGCGTAGACCTGGCCCAGGTGCATCTTCAGGAGTTGCCCACCGGAGGCCGCACTCCCCTGAGCAGCGGCCTATACCTGGGTCTTGAGGTGATAGAGACGGAGCGGCTGAAGGACAAGAAGGTATTGCCTCTCCTGGTATTGATTTCTGATGGACGGGCCAATCTAGCTATGAATGAAGGCAATCCTATGGAGGAGGCCAGGGTCATCGCTTCGTCTATCCAGGAGAAGCACATCCCTTCGGTAGTAATAGATACGGAGCTGGACTTCATCAAGCTGGGGCTGGCCCGCTCCATCGCCGAGGCCCTGGGCGCACAATACGTGTTGCTAGAGAACCTAAGGGCTGATAGCCTGGCTCAGGCGGTGCGCCTCAGGCAGGGGGCGATATGGTAGAGAGCGAGACGAGAGAACATCAGCCGGTAAAGGGCAGCAGGACCAACAAGGGACTGGTGATAGTCAACACTGGCAACGGCAAGGGCAAGACCACCGCCGCTATGGGGGTGCTGTTCCGGGCGTGGGGCCGTGACATGCGGGTCATCATGCTCCAGTTCATCAAACACACCACCGCCAGATTCGGCGAGCAGCGGGCCGCCCAGAAGATTGGGGTGGAGATGCTGGCCTACGGCGATGGCTTCACCTGGCGCTCCAGAGATATGGAGCGCACGGAGGACATGGCCCGGCAACAGTGGGAAGTTTCCAAAGAAAAGATCAGCTCAGGCCAGTACGACGTTGTGATCCTGGATGAGTTCACCTATACCATGCACTACGGCTGGATACCTGTCGAAGAAGTACTTGAGGTGCTCCGGAACCGGCCTCCAGACTTGCATGTTGTCATCACGGGCCGGTACGCACCCCAGGTCCTCATTGACTTCGCAGACCTGGTTACTGAGATGCGGGAGATCAAGCACCCTTACAAACAGGGCATCAAGGCCCAGCCGGGCATAGAGTTCTAGGCCGGGGCAACCTGGTTCTGGAGAATGGATGAAAGAGGCCAAGATACTGGGGGATAGCGATGAGGATCATCGTAGCAAAAATATTGGACCCGACACATCTGGAATTGAGTCAGC
Organism: uncultured Dehalococcoidia bacterium; assembly: GCA_964457285.1. Taxonomy (GTDB): domain Bacteria; phylum Chloroflexota; class Dehalococcoidia; order Lucifugimonadales; family JAGWBF01; genus CAYWGG01. The sequence goes on along the minus strand of CAYWGG010000060.1, from coordinate 10,802 downwards.
CCATTTCTGCTCAGCCGGGGGAATTTATCCAAATCTCAATTCCAGATGAAGGAGAAGAGGACAGCTTATGGAGGGAAGCAGCGAAGAAACATTTCTTAGAAGCCTACGATGCTGAGGAGGATGCCATCTACGACGAACTATGAGTTTGGAGAAATTGTACTGGTGGATTTTCCTCAATCAGGCTCTGTTCAGAGAAGGAGACGTCCTGCTCTTGTGATCCTGGACATAGGTAATGCAGATGTAGTACTGGCTCCTATAACGACAAAAGAGCGGTCTGGGTACGGTGACTACAAACTAAGGGATTGGCGGCTTAGCGGTCTGTTGCGAGAGTCTTGGGTACGCCTCGCAAAGATCGCCTGCTTGGAGAAAAGTGATGTCACACGCCGTTTAGGACGATTGACTACCTATGACAAGGACATGGTGTCGCAGCTTTGGCAGACATTATACGTGTTCTCAACAGCAACATAAATCCATAAACGATATGACCAATCTGAGTAACTGGCTTGAATGAAGGTTATGGAGGAGCCTTGCAGTGACATCATCCCTGATTGACCAGACTGTTAGCCAGATTAAGCCCCTGGACAGGCAGGCCACGTCCCGGGCCAGGCAGCGCCAGGATACCCTGACGAAACCCAAGGGGAGCCTGGGCCGCCTGGAGGAGGTCTCCATCCATCTGGCGGGAATCTTCGGCACGCCCATCCCCCGGATACGCCGCAAGGTCATCATCGTGGCGGCCGGAGACCACGGCGTAGTAGCGGAGGGAGTCAGCGCCTATCCCCAGGAGGTGACGCCTCAGATGGTGCTGAATTTCCTGAGGGGAGGCGCGGGCATCAACGTCCTCTCTCGCCATGTGGGAGCCGAGGTGATAGTGGTGGACGCAGGCGTCGCGGCTGACCTCCCTCTCCACTCTCGCCTTCAATCGGTGAAAATCGGGAAGGGTACGGCCAACATCGCTCGTGGCCCAGCCATGTCGCGCTCCCAAGCGGTCCGCAGCCTCGAGGAGGGCATACGACTAGCTATGGAACAGGTCTCCGCCGGAGCAGACATCTTAGCCACTGGCGACATGGGCATTGGCAACACCACACCTTCCAGCGTCATCACCTCCGCCATCACAGGTGTAGACCCCCAGGTGAGTACCGGCAGGGGCACTGGCATATCTCAGGAGCAACTGACTCACAAGATCGAGGTGGTCCGTCGGGCGCTTGCGGTGAACCGGCCGAACCCTGGGGACGGGATAGATGTGCTGGCCAAGGTGGGGGGGTTTGAAATAGGCCTCCTGGCGGGGGTAATCCTGGGAGGAGCGGCTTCTCGGCGGCCCGTGGTGATAGACGGGTTCATCTCTGGAGCCGCCGCTCTCATCGCCTGTGCCATATCTCCAGCGGCCAGACCCTACCTTATAGCTGCTCACAGGTCTGTGGAGCCAGGCCACAGGGCCGTGCTGTCCCACTTGAAGCTCAGGCCACTGCTGGACTTGAGAATGCGCCTGGGAGAAGGCACGGGGGCCGCCCTTGCGATGCATATAGTGGAAGCCGCCGCCAGATGCCTGGCAGAGATGGCGACCTTCGGCGAAGCAGGTGTGTCTGGGCGCGACATCCCGGAGGGAGGAGAGTAGCCCTGACAGCCTTTCTGACGGCCTTCGGTTTTCTGACTATCCTGCCCGGCATGTGGAAGAGCCCCTCCCAACCCCAGATCAGCGCCTCACGGGCCTATTACCCGGTGGTGGGCCTCATGCTGGGCCTGCTCCTGGTGGGGCTGGAGGCAGGGTTCAGCAAAATTCTGCCCGTCTATCTCACCAGCGCCATTCTGGTGGTAGCTCTTGTCGTAGCGACCCGCGGGCTGCATCTGGATGGATTTATGGACGTTTGCGATGGCCTGTTCGGGAGCTACACAAAGGAGCGCCGCCTGGAAATCATGCGCGACCCCCACGTAGGGGCCTTTGCCGTGGCTGGAGCCATCTGTATTGTGCTCCTGAAATGGACCGCCATCCTCTCTCTCCTGTCCCTTCCCGCTTCGGGAAAGGACCTGCCCTGGAAGGGGTTGGGCCTTCTTCTGTTTCCCACTCTCTCCAGGTGGGCGATGGTGCTTCAGCTTTCGGCCTTTCCTTATGCCAGGCTCCAGGGCCTTGGATTGGCCTTTCATAACGGCCCATACTTGCTCGCCACCCTGGTAGCAGCGGTAATAGCCCTGGCCGCAGCCCTGCTACTGGGTGGAATTGGTGGTGTAGTCCTCTTCACCGGGGTTACGGCGCTGGCGTGGCTGCTGGGCAAGGGGATGGCCGCCCTCCTGGGAGGGCTAACGGGGGACACCTATGGCGCTACCAACGAGGTCTCCGAGGTGGTGACTCTGGGCACGACGGTGGCGCTGATGCCCCACGGGCTCATCACTCCTTTGTTTACCCTGAATATCGGGCCTGGTCTTCTGGAAGACCAGCTTGTTCAGAAGGCTGGTTTGCTGCTTGCGGCGGAAAAGTTGTTAGGAGGTCCATAGCCCGTGCTTGCCCTGAGCCCGCTGAGTGGGTGGGGATTCTCTCTGGAAGAAGGCCCCTTCCCAGAGATGGTCATGCTGGCCCTGGCAGTGCTGCTGGACCTTATCTTTGGGGAGATTTACCCGGCGCGGCTCCACCCTGTAGTCTGGATGGGCAGAGTGATACAATTCCTGGCTACTCCCCTCACCCCGACCTTAAGAAATCTCCCCAACCCCCCTTTATTAAAGAGAGGATTTGGGAGGGGGTCTGAGGGGGTGAGCAGTGGCCGGTGGTCAAGAGCCAACTTCACTGAGTTTATGTTCGGCGTGGCCCTGGCCCTGCTGGTGCCCGGCTGCTTTGCTGCCGCCGCCTACTTTGCTCTTGAGGGCCTTCGCACACTGAGCGAGATAGGGTATATACTGGTAGGGGCCCTGGTATTGAAGTCCACCTTTGCCGTGAGTATGCTGGATAAGGCGGCTTCTCAGGTGTGCCGCAGGCTGGAAGAGGGCCATCTTGATGAGGCGCGAGCCGACCTGAGGAGCCTGGTCAGCAGAGATACTTTCAACCTCCCGCCGGAGCTAGCCACCGCGGCAGCCGTGGAATCGGTAGCCGAGAACACCACCGATAGCTTCCTGGCTCCCTGGCTCGCCTTCGCCTTGTTCGGCGTTCCAGGAGCCGTAGCTTACAGGGCTATCAATACCCTGGATAGTATGATAGGTTATCATGGAATCTACGAGTACCTCGGGAAGGCTTCGGCTCGGCTGGACGATCTGGTCAACCTTGTCCCTGCCCGGCTGAGCGCCATGCTGATTGTGGCTGGGGGCATTTTTGGTCACGGCGGGGCCAGAGAAGCGAAAAATAGCTGGAGGGTGATGTGGCGCGACCACGCCAGGACTCCAAGTCCCAACGCCGGCTGGACCATGAGCTCTATGGCTGGTGCCCTTGGAGTCCAGCTAGAGAAGGCAGGTCACTACCGGTTGGGTGATAGCCAGCGTGCCCTGGTCCCTCAGGCTATAAAGCGGGCCATTGGAAGGATGTATTTCGTGGCCTTCTCCGGGCTGCTCATAGCTCTGGCCATCGTTCTGGTGAGACATGCAATCATTTAAAGAGGCTAAAGACCCCTGGATTGGCTCTGGAAGGCTGGTGCCGCCAAAGGCAGTGCATGGCGGCCTCAAACCTGGCGAGCTGCGCCAACTAGGACTCACTGCCGGAGAGCTGATAGACTTCAGTGCCAGCATCAACCCGCTGGGGCCTCCTCATGAGATATGGGAAGCTATGGCCCGCGTAGACCTCTCCGCCTACCCAGACCCCGAATGCCTTCTCCTTCGAGAAGCCCTCTCGTCAATGCTAGGAGTCCGAATTGAATGTATCACCATCGGAAATGGGTCCACGGAGCTTATCCACCTCCTGGCGAGAGCGTGTCTATCGGGAGAGGATAAGGCTATCATCTTCTCTCCCACTTTTGGTGAATACGAAGCCGCCTGCCGCCTCACCGGCGCTACTGTCCTGTACCTTGAAGCCAGGGAGCGCGAGGGGTTTTTATGGGACCTGGACTACGCCTGTCAGCTCATCAGGGAGAAGGAGCCTCGGCTGGTCTTCCTCTGCAATCCCAACAATCCCACTGGAGTATTGCTGCCCCAGCGGCCCGATGTGCATAGGTTAGCCGAAGCCGTGGGTACGAATGGGCTGCTGGTGGTTGACGAAGCCTATCTTTCTTTTGTGGACGGGGCGGAAGAAAGCTCGCCAGGACTCCTGGGCCTGGGCAATCTGGTAGTCCTTCGGTCTATGACCAAGGACTATGCCCTGACTGGCCTCCGGCTGGGCTATGCGGTAGCTTCAGAGGAAGTATCCCGCCTGCTGAGGGCCTATCAGCCCGGCTGGAGCGTCAACTCTCTGGCCCAAGCGGCGGGCCTGGCGGCGCTATCCAACCAGGAACACCTCGCCAGAGCCAGAGAGTGCGTCAGGCAGGTGAAGGGCTACCTCCAGCGCGAACTGGGAGTCCTGGGCTTGAAGGTCGGCCCCTCCGCCGCCAACTTCCTTCTGATAGATGTGGGGGACGCGGCGAGTGTCCGCGCCCGTTTGCTGCGTAGGGGTGTCTGTGTGAGGGACTGCACATCCTTCGGCCTGCCCCGACACATTCGAGTAGGCATCCGTACGATCCCCGATTGCCAAAGGCTGGTAAAGTCTCTAAGTGAGCTGGTAGTAACCTGAGAGGAGAAATATCGCCCTCACCCTGGCCTTTGGCCACTCCTCTCCCACCGGCAGAGGGGCTGTGGGTGAGGGCTATCTAGCTATCTAAGGAGGTGCCCGACAGTGAGCAGGTGGCTGATTGTCCGCCACGCCGAGACCCCGTGGAACCTGGAGGGGAAAATCCAGGGCCACACCGACATCTCCCTCTCGGAGAGGGGTTTTCAGCAGGCTGAGGCGCTCCGGACCCGCCTGGCTGCGTGCCAGATCAATGCCGCCTATGCCAGCGACCTGAAGAGGACGATGGAGACCGCACAGACGGTCCTGAAAGGCCGCAAGCTCTCCCCATCTCCTTCGCCTGAGCTTCGGGAGTTTGCCTATGGCCGATGGGAAGGCATGACCCACAAAGAAGTGGAGGAAGCTGATCCCAAGCTGTATTCCGAGATGATGAAACGTAGCGAGGACTTCGCCCCCCCAGGAGGGGAGAGCCTGCTGGACCTGATGGTGAGGGTAGGGGGGTTCGTATCCCGGTTGAAGGAGGCCCACTCTAAGGACGACACTCTGCTCATCACAGGACATGGGGGCTCCCTACGGGTCCTCCTTACCTGCCTTCTCAGTCTGCCGCCATCCGCCGCCTGGAGCTTTTTGCTGGACTCTGCCAGCCTGTCGGTGGTAGACTGCCATCCCGACAATGCCGTCCTCAGGCTCCTCAACGATACTTCCCACTATCGCTCCGAGTTCCAGGCCACCCTTCCTGGAAGACCTGTATGGTGGAGACCAGCCGAGCCCTCATCGAGCCAGCCATCCTCTGCCCAGGGAGAACGAGAGGTCAGGCCATGACGGAGCCCAGGTTGAGGAAACCTGAAGGGAAAGTGCTGATGGTCCAGGGCACCGCCTCTCACGTGGGCAAGAGCGTGCTGGTAGCGGCCCTCTGCCGCATCTTCCGCCAGGACGGGTTCAGGGTCGCTCCCTTCAAGGCGCAGAACATGTCCAACAACTCCTACGTGACCCCCGATGGCGGAGAAATCGGCCGCGCCCAGGCAGTCCAGGCGGAGGCCGCTGGCATCGAGCCGTCGGTGGAGATGAACCCCATCCTCCTCAAGCCAGAGGCCGACAGCCGCTCCCAGGTCGTAGTCCTGGGAAGGCCGCTCCAGTCCGCAGGGGCCAGGTCCTACTTCAGGATGAAGCCCCAACTCTGGGAAGTGGTGTCCCAGTCCCTGGATGTGCTGCGCGCTCGGTACGACATCGTGGTCATCGAGGGCGCCGGGAGCCCCGCCGAGATTAACCTGAAACAGACAGAGATCGTGAACATGCGGGTGGCCCGCTATGCCAACGCTCCGGTGCTGCTGGCGGGAGACATTGACCGGGGTGGCGTCTTCGCTTCTCTGGTAGGCACCCTTGAGCTGCTAGAGCCCGAGGAGAGGGCACACATCAGGGCCTTCATCATCAACAAGTTCAGGGGTGACCTGACGCTGCTGGAGCCGGGACTGAGGTTCCTGGAAGAACGCACCGGCATCCCGGTGGCGGGAGTGGTCCCGTATTTTAAAGACATTCACATCCCTGAGGAAGACTCGGTGGCGTTAGAGTTTTCTCGGCGTCAAGAGAAAAAGACGCCTGTTCTGGACATCGCTGTTATCGGCCTGCCTCACATCTCCAACTTCGATGACTTCGACCCCCTCGCGCGAGAGGCTGGTGTTGGACTCCGTTACGTCCGAACTGTGGATGAGCTTGGGACTCCGGATATGGTAGTCCTCCCTGGCAGCAAGACCACCGTTGCAGACCTGGAATGGCTCAGGCAGCAGGGGATTGCCGAGCGCATCCAGTGGATGGGCCGCAACGGAACTGTAGTCATGGGCATCTGCGGCGGCTATCAGATGCTGGGGACGCGCATCCTGGACCCCGAGGGGGTAGAATCTCGCCGGGAAGAGACTGAGGGGCTGGGGCTCATGCCCGTGACCACTGTCTTCGCAGGCACCAAGGAGACCCACAGGGTCAGGGGAGAGGTGAAGGAGGCCCCAGGAATTCTGCAAGGGGCCAGTGGGCTCCCCGTGGAGGGCTACGAAATCCACATGGGCCGCAGCTTCCCTCACCCCTTACTCCCCTCTCCCAAATCCCCCCATTCCCCCCTTTACGAAAGGGGGGTTAAGGGGGATTTGGGCAAAAGGGGGCAAGGGGGGATTTCTGAAGACCAGGGTGAGGGACTGGCGCCTTTTCACATCCAGGAGAGGTCGGGGAGGCCCTGTGACCAGCCCGATGGGGCAATAGACCCCAGCGGACGTATCCTGGGCACCTATATCCACGGGCTCTTCTACAGCTCCGGCCTGCGGAGGGCTATCCTCCATCATCTTGCCCAATCGAAAGGGGTAACTCTACCACAAGGAAGTGATCTCCAGTCCAGGGATGAGGAGTACGACAAGCTGGCCCGGCTGGTTCGCCGAAGTCTTAATATGGGGCTGGTCTACCGTATGGCCGGCCTGGAGGTCTCAGGGCCATGAGTCATGCCCCCTGTCCTGAGCATAGCCGAAGGATGAGCACAGATGAAGGGAAGCAACTGGTTCTGGTGACAGGTGGGGCCAGGGCTGGCAAGAGCGACTTCGCCCAGCGGCTGGCGCAATGGCTGTCCTCCCATCACATCCCCTCTCCCTCGATGGGAGAGGGTCAGGGTGAGGGTGAATTCACCCCCATCCCAACCTTCCCCCATCAAGGGGGAAGGGGCTTCACGCCACGAGATGGAGAAAAGGGTAAAAAAAGGCCCGTGCTTTTTGTCGCCACCGCCGAGGCCGGAGATGCCGAGATGGAGGAGCGCATCCGACGCCATCGCGCCTC
>CAYWGG010000060.1:0-3225 GCA_964457285.1 uncultured Dehalococcoidia bacterium | reverse complement strand
CCGCCGAGGCCGGAGATGCCGAGATGGAGGAGCGCATCCGACGCCATCGCGCCTCTCGACCAGTTGGGTGGCGGAGCCTGGAGGAGCCTATCCACCTTCCCCTTGCTATCGCAGAGGCCCTCACCCCAAACCCCTCTCCCACCAGTGGGAGAGGGGCCGGGGGTGAGGGCTGTAATGCAGTAGTCCTGGTAGACTGCCTCAACCTCTGGGTGAGCAACCTGCTCCTGCAAGGTCAGGGTAAGGAGCCAGCCTCCATTGAGGCGGAAGTCCTGGACTCGGCAAAGAGCCTGCTCGACTGCTACGAGCGCGGCAGGGCCACTTTCATCCTGGTCAGCAACGAAGTAGGGCTTGGGCTGGTGCCAGCTCATCCCCTGGGTCGGCAGTTCCGGGATATGCTGGGTAAGGTAAACCAGATGGTTGCCGCTCGGGCCGACAAAGTATACCTTCTGGTAGCTGGCCTGCCGCTGGAGCTGAAGTCCCTGAGCAGCCAGCACCTCCTCCCCTGGGAGGGTCCCCGTTGAAGCCCTTCGACCGCGCTCAGGAAATCCCCCCTAACCCCCCTTTGCAAAGGGGGGCTGGGGGGATTTTGCAAGGAGGGCAGCACAGGTCTGAAGCCGCCCCGAGAGGCCCTGGACTCGTGGGCACCGCAACGGTGAGGGTCCCCGGCACCTGTGGAGAGCTGGTGCAGGGGATGCTGGACGGGTCCCATTTTCTCATCACCTGCCCTATAGACCTCTACTCCACCGTGCGGGTGGACCTGTACCTGGGCAAGGGAGAGGTGGAAGGGCCCCAGGACTGCCCCAAGGCGATACGAGCGGTCAGGCTCACCCTCAGCTACCTCCTCAGAGAGGACCTGGACGCTCGGCTATACGTCAGAAGTCCTATACCGCGCGGTAAAGGGATGGCCAGCAGCACCGCGGACGTGGCGGGAGCCATCGGAGCGACGGCCCTGGCCCTGGGCAGACAGCTATCACCCCTGGAAGTGGGACGCCTGGCCGTGGCGGTGGAGCCCAGCGACGGGGTGATGTTCCCTGGCATCGCCCTCTTCGACCATCGCGAGGGACGTTTGCATGAAGTCCTGGGCCCACCTCCCTTTGCCGAGCTGGTGGTGCTGGACTTTGGAGGCACCGTTGACACCCTGGAGTTCAACAAGATAGACCGACGCAGCCTGCTCCAGCCATCCGAGCCCAGGTTCCGAGAGGCAGTCAACTATGTACGCCGTGGCATCCAGATGAGCGACCTGGCCCTGGTGGGGAAGGGCGCCACCATCAGCGCCCTGGCCCATCAGTCCATCCTCCACAAGCCCCAGCTTGCTGAGGTGCAGGAGTTTGGCAAGGCTATGGGGGCGGTGGGGGTCAACGTAGCCCACAGCGGGACCATCCTGGGGCTGCTGCTGGATGGACGGCTGGGTGTTGGGGACCGTGTGTATAAAGAGGCCCTCCGGGTTTTCCCCCAGATGGAGGCGGCGTACCTCCTGCGCATGGTGAGCGGAGGGATTTTTCCAATCTAGTAACCCTCACCCTTCGCCTTTCTCCCAGTGGGAGAGGGGTTGAGGTGGGGGACGAGGAGGCTGGTTAATGGATGGAAGGGTGATTGTGGCCGGAGTAGGGCCCGGCAACCCTGAGTGGGTGACGGGCCGGGTGCGCGGTCTTCTGGAGAAGGCCGACGTCCTGGCGGGATTCAGGTCTGCCGTGGCCGTTGTGGAGCCCTTCTTGCACCACCCCTCTCCCCGTGGGAGAGGGGTCGGGGGTGAGGGCGTGGAGAAGCTCGTCCTGGACTACCGGAACCAGGAGGAGGGCCTGGCGAAGGTAGCCGCTCTCGCCAGGGAAGGAAAGCTGTGCCTGGTGTGCTGCTACGGCGACCCCAACTTTTCCGATACCGAGTTCCTGGCGCGCATACGCCGCCACTGGCCCAACACAGAGGTGGTCCCCGGTATAAGCTCGGCGCAGCTAGCCTGCGCCAGAGCGGGCATCGCAATGGAGCACTCCCTTTTCATCACCCTCCACGTCAGAGAGGGATACCAGGAGGCCCTTGAGGAGCTGATGGACGTGGTATCCTCGTCCACACGAAAGAGGAACGTCATCCTCTTGCCCCGGCCCTGGGACTACATGCCCCCGGCCATCGCCCGGCTCCTGCTGGAGAAGGGGGCCAGGCCGGAGACCAGGGCGCAGGTCTACGAGCGCCTAAGCTTTGAGGACGAGAGGGCCCACTCCCTCACCCTGGAGGAGCTGGCAAACTCCAGCTACCAGTTCAGCGACCTGTCTGTTATGATAATCTTCAACCCGGACAGGGGAGTATAGGTTCCCTCACCCTGGCCATCTACCACCCGAAATCCCCCCTTTATCAAAGGGGGGCTAGGGGGATTTAGTGAGGGGTTATGGGTGAGGGCCAATAGTCGAGGGCCAGCAAAGGAGGCAGGTATGGGCAGGCTGAAATCGAAGTGGGTCCTTCTGGCAGTCGCTCTGGGTGTGGCAGCTTTTCTGGTGGCCTTTGGCGTGGCCTATGCCGTTACCATTATGCAGGTGAGCCGTCAGGTCCCGTCTAGCCTCACCTTCTTTGATGTGCAGGTCCTGCCGGACGAAAACCTGGGCCTGTACCTTGATCCAAAGGGGACTGACCCGTTGACATCTCTGGGTTTCGTGGGAGCGGCCCTTAAACCCCCATTACGTCCAGGAATAAGACGTGAGACCCTCTACGTACGGAACCAGTCTAATATAAATCTGCGTCTCATCGAGCCCTGCAGGGAGGTTTTAGACTCTAGTGGTACAGAAATTGCTAACATAAACGGTGATTGGTACGATTTGGCTGGAAACCGTCTGGGAAGTTTCTGTGATAGGTTAGCAGTCTTGGCCCCTGGTGAAGTCGTAAAAGGGCTGACGAATATCTTCCCTGTGCCAGGCCTGTCACCTGGGAGCTACTCTTTCACCATCGTGTTCGGCGCTGTGGGCACGACTGGGGACCAGGCCATCGCAGCACCCCCTGGGATGGTGAGCTGGTGGCCCGGAGACGGCAACGCCAACGACATCTGGGACGGGAACGACGGCACCCTTTCGGGCGACGCCACCTTCGCCCCTGGCATGGTGGGGCAGGCGTTTAGCTTCGATGGGACGGGGGACTTCGTCCTGGTGACCCCTGGCACCGGCGATAACCTGAATATCACCGGCGATGTGACCGTTGACCTCTGGGCAAAGCGGACCGTCTTCAATCGCAGTGTCACTCTAATCC
>CAYWGG010000059.1:6794-12611 GCA_964457285.1 uncultured Dehalococcoidia bacterium | reverse complement strand
ATGTGAGGGAAGCTGGTAGTCGCGGGCGACCAGTATGGGAGGTGAGTCCTCCAAAGAGGCCAGGTCTGCCAGAAGGTCGCCCCCAATGGCGGAGCCGCCCATACCAGCTACCACTACTCGCTCTGCCCGGACATAATGGCGAGGCAAATTAAAGGCCAGGGCCTCCTCCCACGCTCCCTGGCACTGGAGGGGAAAGGTGTGTAGCCTGCGCCTGAGGTTCGTGGAGTCTACTTTCGGGTAAAGGGATAAGTCATCCAAGAGTCTGGCTTTTGCAGGCCCTCCGGGGGTCACTTCATCAACCATCTGGTTCCTCGCGGCTGAGACTGAAAGTAGTGGTCAGCATTGAGATAAGCCGAAGAAGGGTGGGGATAGCACTGCCCATCATATTCCAAGGAAAGCCTGAGCGCCGTCCAGAAGCTCCTCCACCGTCGCCAAGCTCTCAGCCTCGGCATATATGCGTAGTAAGGGCTCTGTGCCCGAGAAGCGTACCAGCAGCCATGCGTTACCGGGGAAGATGTACCTCCGCCCGTCTATAGAGTCGGTAGCTATCACCGGCGTACCAGCGACCTCCCCTAGCTCACCACTTTCTAGCTTGCTCCGAAGCCTTTCCCTGTCCTCGGGAGGGAAGGATATGTCGCGGCGGTTATAGTAATGGGGGCCTACCAAGCTGAACAGGCGCTCCATAAGCTCCGAGGGGCGTTTTCCTGTCCTCGCCATGTATTCCAGCATAATAAGGCCACTCAAAATGCCGTCCCGCTCGGGTATATGGCCGCGGAAACCGTAGCCGCCACTCTCCTCGCCGCCCATGAGGGCATTCTCCCGCAGCATTATAGGGCAGATGTACTTGAAACCCACCGGCGTCTCGAAGACGGGTACTCCGTAAAGCTCTCCTAGCCTGTAGACCATGCTGGTGGATGTCAGAGACTTCACCAGCGCTCCCCTCTCCCCCTTCTCTTCCAGGAGGTAGAGGGCAAGGAGGGCAAAAGTCTGGAGAGTGGTGAAGAAGGTGCCCTTCTCGTCAATAATTCCCACCCTGTCGGCATCGCCATCGAAGGCGATGCCGACGTCTGCGCTCCTTTCCACCACAAGATGAGATAGGACCGATAGATTATGGGCTATAGGTTCTGGCCGCTCCATGCCGGGGAAAGCCGGGTTACGTTCTCCATGTATCTCCAGCACCGAAGTAGGGGCACGGTATGCCGTATCCCTACCTTGCTTTGCCGTGTCCAGGAGGGTGGGCAGGTAGCCTGCCCCTGCTCCATACATGGCGTCCACCACCACACTGAGGCCGGCCCGGGAGATGGCCTCCAAGTCCACGAGACGGGCCACCTGCTCCAGGTAAGGCGGCATCGGGTCAATGTCCTGGACAAGCCCCTCATCCCTGGCCCGCGAGATGGGCAGAGAAAACACCCCATCGGTTTCCGCCTTTTCAATCTCCCTTTCCAGCCGGGCGGTTATCTCAGGGGAGGCGCTCCCGGCATAGTCGGGCTTGAACTTGAACCCATTCCAGGCAGCAGGGTTATGGCTGGCGGTTATTATAGCGGCGCCCGCGGCTTTATGGTGCAGGATATTATAGCTCACCACCGGAGTTGGAGCAGCCCGGTTAGAGAGGAAGGTGACGATGCCGTTTCCCGCCATGACCTCCGTCACACGAGCGGCGAACTCCTCGGAGGCGAAGCGGGTGTCGTAGCCCACCACCAGCCCCTTCTCAGCTATGCCCTCGTGGTACAGATAGGTGGCTACCCCCTGGGCGCAGAGGGACACATTATCGTAGGTGAAATCCCGTGCGATTATGCCGCGCCATCCATCGGTCCCGAACCGGATCGCCACCATCTTCGGACTCCTGAGAGTTGGAGTTTATGCTGATGCCGCGTTTTCACCCCGACCCAGGCGCAAGCCCGCCTCGGCACGGAGAATGGCGGCCTTGTCTGTGCGTTCCCAGGGCACGTCCAAGTCATCGCGGCCGAAGTGCCCGTAGGCGGCCACCTTCTTGTAAATGGGCCTTCGCAGTTGCAGGTCCTCTATTATGGCAGCGGGCCTCAGGTCAAAGTGCTTCGTCGCTAGCTCCTGGATTAGCTCATCGTCCACCTTACCGGTGCCAAAGGTCTCCACACTTATAGATATGGGCTGGGCCACCCCGATGGCATAAGAGATCTGTATTTCAACTCTATCGGCCAGGCCAGCTGCCACCAGGTTCTTGGCTACGTACCTGGCGGCGTAGGCGCCAGACCGGTCCACCTTAGTGGGGTCTTTGCCAGAGAAAGCACCGCCACCGTGCCGGGCTACACCGCCGTAAGTATCCACCAGTATCTTTCTCCCCGTCAGGCCCGTGTCGGCCATAGGGCCGCCGATGGCGAACCTGCCGCTGGGGTTGATCAAATATCTGGTCTGCGAGTCCCTTAGCTCCTGAGGTATCACTTCCCTCACTACTAGCTCCATAATATCCCTGGCTAAAACGTCGGGGTGGACCTCAGGGGCATGCTGGGCGCTTACAACTACAGTATGTACTCGCTTGGGGACACCATAGCTATACTCCACCGTCACCTGGGACTTGCCGTCGGGCCTGAGGTATGGTAGGAGACCCTCCTTTCTCACCTGGGCCAGTCGTCTACAGAGCTTGTGTGAAAGGCTTATGGGCAATGGCATCAGCTCCGTGGTCTCGGTGCAAGCGAACCCCACCATCATACCCTGGTCGCCTGCGCCTATGCGGTCCATGTCCTCCCGGTTGCTATTGCCAACTCCCCTCTGTCTCACTTCCAGAGAGCGGCTAACACCGGCGCTTATGTCCTTGGACTGCTCCTGGACGGAGACCGTGACACCACAGCTCTTGTAATCTATGCCGTAGTCGGCGTTAACGTAGCCTGCCTGCCTCAAAGTCTCCCTCACCACAAGGGGAATATCTACGTAAGTATCGGTAGTTATCTCCCCCATGACCACCACCAGGCCGTTGGTGACACACGTCTCACAGGCGACGCGGCCTTCGGGGTCCCTCTCCATGATAGAGTCAAGGACGGCGTCGGAGATCTGGTCGCACAGTTTATCGGGATGCCCTTCCGTAACCGACTCCGAGGTCAGGAGAAAACTAGGCGAGTCTGTAAAACTAAAGGCCATTTAAAGTATCCTCCTTTAATCTTAACCTCCACTATATCCCCTCCTCGGTAAGAAGGGGACAGAGAGGAGGTCATTTATACTAGGTGCCCTCTTCCCAGCTTTCCAGATAACGCTGCTGCTCTGGAGAGAGGGTATCTATCTCTATGCCCATAGAGCGGAGCTTCAGCCGGCCTACCTCCATATCCATCTCCTGGGGCACAGGGTATACCCCTGGGGGCAGGCTAGCCTTTTGTGCCGCCAGGTACTCCACGCTGAGGGCCTGATTAGCAAAGCTCATATCCATGACGCTGGAAGGATGGCCCTCGGCGGCGGCGAGGTTTACAAGGCGACCCTCAGCCAGTAGATAAATCCGCCTTCCATCCCTGAGCAGGTACTCGTCCACAAAGGGACGTATCTCCTGCTTCCCCTGGGACATGGCTTCGAGGGCCGGTATATCTATCTCCACGTTGAAGTGGCCGCTATTGACCAGGATGGCTCCATCCTGCATCACATCCAGATGCCGTTGACCGATGGCCTTGAGCCCTCCGGTGACGGTGATAAACACCTCTCCTGTCCGGGCCGCCTCCACGCTGGGCATGACGCTGAGGCCGTCCATGACGGCTTCCAGGGCCTTCACCGGGTCTACCTCAATGACGGTGACATGGGCCCCCATGCCTCGGGCCCGCATGGCGACCCCCCGCCCACACCAGCCATAGCCGAACACGACTACCTTTCTGCCAGCCCAAAGAATGTTGGTAGCACGGGTGATGCCATCCAGGGTGCTCTGGCCGGTGCCATAGCGGTTGTCGAAGAAATGCTTGGTGCTGGCCTCGTTAACGGCGATAATGGGATACTTCAGTTTCCCATCCTGGGCCATAGCCCGAAGGCGAACGACACCGGTGGTGGTCTCCTCAGTGCCCCCTTTGACGCCCCTCATAAGCTCCTGACGGTCCTTGTGGAGGGTGGTCACCAGGTCGGCCCCGTCGTCCAGGGTCACGTGGGGGCGGTGCTCCAGAGCAGCGTGGATATGCCGGTAGTAAGTCTCGCTGTCCTCTCTCTTCATAGCGTAGGTAGGTATACCGTATTCCCTCACCAGGGCGGCAGCCACATCGTCCTGGGTGCTCAGGGGATTGCTGGCGCACAGGGCGACAGATGCGCCCCCATCTTTGAACGCCAGGGCGAGGTTAGCTGTCTCGGTAGTGATGTGGAGGCACCCAGAGATTCGCACTCCCTCCAGGGGACGTTCTTTTGAGAACCTCTCCCTTATGAGTCCGATAACGGGCATCTCCCTGGCGGCCCATCGGATGCGCTTGATTCCTTCCTCTGCCAGGGAGAGGTCTTTGACATCCCCTCGGCTAGCTTTCGCTTCCAAATAGCTCCTCCTCAAGTATTGGACTTACACGTCTAATTCCCTATCTTGTGAGCAGCGCGCCCAGGACTGCACCTATAACCGTTATCCACATGGCAAGCATGATCCCCACTGTCCAACGGAAATTGCTCCGCATCTCAGCACGGAGAGCATGCTGACTCTCCGCTAACTCAGTACGGAGAGCCTGGTGCCCCTCTACTAGCTCAGTATGGAGAGCACTCTGGCCCTGCTCCAGATTACCTATGCGCTCGTTCATCTGCTCTATCACACCCTCAATACGTGAGACTCTTCCATCTAAAGAAGCCATCACTCGCCTCCCGCAGAAGCTGCTTCCGTGCGCCAGGGCAGCGCCTCTGCCTCCTTCAGGCCATCGAAATGGCTTAGCTGGGTGAACTCACGGAACCTGGTGGTGAGGTCGAGCCTGGTCAGAGAACGCAGTCGCTCCACGCTGAAGCTCTCCACGGCGAAGGAACCCATGACCGAACCCACTACAGTGGCCCTACGAAAGGCCGCGGGACTCAGGTCTCCTGTAGAAGCCAGGTATCCCATCAACCCCCCGGCGAAGGAATCTCCAGCCCCTGTGGGATCCACCACAGTCTCCAGGGGATAGGCTGGGGCGGCGAAGATGGTGTAGGGGCGCACGGCGGCTACGTGTCCATCCTCTCTCATGAACTGTATCACCCCGTGCTCGCCTCGCTTGACGATGACCATCCGCGGCCCCAGGCTAAGGATGTACCTGGCAGCTCTGACCACGTTGACGCCTTTTATATAGGGAGCGGCAAAGAGCCGGACCTCGTACTCATCCATCAGCAGGACGTCCACTTCCTTAATGACCTCGGTAAGGGTCTCCCTTTTTCCCTCTATCCAGAAGTTCATGGTGTCGGCGGCAACCAGCCTTGGCCGCTCCTCCATCTGCTTCAGCACATTGAGCTGGAGCTCCGGGTCAATGTTCGCCAGGAACAGGTAGGGCTGTCTCCTTTGCTGGGGCGTGAGCTTGGGCACAAAATCGGCAAAGACGTTTAGCTGGGTATCCAGGGTTCGGCGGCTGTTCACATCCTCCTGGCCGTACTCTCCAGCCCATCGGAAGGTCCTGCCAGGGGAAGCCCTGAGCCCGGAAATATCCACGCGATGAGCCTTCAGAAGGGCCAGGTCTTCCGACTTGAAGTCGTCCCCGACCACTGCTACCATACTCACAGGCGCAAAGTAGCTGGCAGATATGGAGAAGTAGGTAGCTGACCCACCCAGGGCGTCTTGTCTGCTTCCCTGGTGGGTACTCACCGAGTCATAGGCTACCGACCCAACTACCAGTATGGACATATTTTATCCCTCTTCAAGGTGTAGCCCTCACCCCTGGCCCC
>CAYWGG010000059.1:0-6694 GCA_964457285.1 uncultured Dehalococcoidia bacterium | reverse complement strand
CCCCATCTTAGCAAGGGAGATTAAGGCGGGTGACTGAAGGTCTGGATGGCGGTTAGGGGCTCTCGCCGTAAGAGGTAGGATGGTTTTTCTCGATCCAGCTAGGGGTGCCGTCCTCTATGTTGTACAGGTTCTCCGTGGGGTATCCCATAGCGGCCGCCATCTCACAGGCGAGGCCACTGCGCACCCCTGCGGCACAGATAAACAGGAGCTTCTTGCTCCGAGGAAGCTCATCTATCCTATTCAGGAGATCGTCAATGGGTATGTGGATAGCATCCTTGACGTGCCCTGACACCCACTCGTCATCACGGCGCACATCCACCACTACCGCGCTGTCCTTCTCCCTCCGGAGGATTTGAAGGGCTTCGTCCGAGTCTACACGGTAATACGGTTCACCAGGGTCTTGCCTGGCCATAGTCTCCCCTCCTCACTTCAAGTATTTCCCTATGATGGGGCGCATATTCTCCTTTAGATCTCCGGGAATGCGGTCACTGGAGGTAATGATGGCGTCTTTCAAAGCCGCGGCGCAGAGGCAGGAGCGTTCTGCGGGTATCCGGGGTATAACCCTTCGCAGCACTTCCTTAGATGTGGACACGTTCTTCATCAGGTTAGCGACCACCATCTCCACCGTCACTGCCTCAGTGGCCTCGCGCCAGCAGTCGTAATCGGTGACGCAGGCCAGGGTCGCATAGCAAATCTCTGCCTCCCGCGCCAGCTTCGCCTCAGGAAGGGCGGTCATGCCGATGATGTCCGCACCCCAGGAGCGGTACATAAGAGATTCGGCCCTGGTGGAGAAGGCGGGCCCTTCCATGACCACGTATGTCCCGCCAAGGTGCGCTGCTGCGTCGTTGCTTCGACTTTGCCCTGTGCTGGTTGAGACCGCAGCATCGGCACAAACCTGCCCTGCGGCTTGGTAGAGCAGAGCGCTGAGCGCCGTACAGAAGGGATCGGCGAAGGGCACGTGGGCCACCAGATTGTCGTCAAAGAAGGTGCTGGCCCGCTGGCGGGTTCGGTCTATTAGCTGGTCGGGCACCACCATGTCCAGGGGTCTCAGCTCCTCCTTGAGGCTACCTACGGCGCTGATGGAGATAATCCGCTCCACTCCGAGGGCCTTGAGGGCGTATATGTTGGCCCGGACGGGGAGCCGGGTGGGACTTATACGGTGGCCCCTGCCGTGGCGAGGGAGAAAGGCGACATTTACCCCTTCCAACTTGCCCAGGACGATTGAGTCACTGGGCTCCCCGAAGGGGGTGTCTAGCTCTACCTCATGCACGTCGGCCAGGCCCTCCATCTCGTAGAGGCCGCTTCCGCCGATTATGGCAATTCGGGCTTCAGGCACGACTTTGCCTCTCCAGCAATGTAAAGAACTCCCTCGGTGTTATTATCTGCACACCCCTAAATTGTCCAAGTTGCAGCAGATGATGGTCTCCCGTTACAATATAGTCAGCTTTACCTTCCGTAGCACATGCCAGCACAAAGTCATCATCCGGGTCCTCTGCAACTACGTTCTCCTGAACCAGGCCCTGATAGGCTTCTCCCTCAAGATGGAGGTAATTTATTAGTGTATCCACCCTTCGCTGAAAGGATGGATACCCGCTGAACCTGGGCCGTGCGCTCACTTCCCTCAACTCATGTAACAATGTATTCGACACCACCGCTTTGAATTCATTTTGTAACAGGGCTTCGATCACCTGGGCTGGATAACCCCTCCCTGTTAAAAGACCGCTGATAAGAACATTGGTATCTACGACAGCCCTTATCAACCCTTTTTATTTCTCCGATAGTCCTGTATCTCTTCCAGAACCTCTTTTTCAATCTGCTCAGGAGAAATGTCTTTTGTAAACTCCCAGCCCTCTATTAAAGCATCCCTCAATTTTTTCCGTGTCTCGGACTTTACAATGATGTCCAACTTATCTTTGAGCCAGAGCTTATCTTCCAGAGGAAGAGCCTTAACTCTGTCCAACAATTCCTTAGCTACTCGCTTTTCCGATCCATCGCTCATGGCCAAGTACCCTTGACAGCTTTCGGTAAATTCTCAGAATAAGGCTCCCGTACTACACCCTTCTCCGTAATTATAGCGGCGATGTACTCATGGGGCGTTATGTCGAAGGCGGGGTTGCGTACACCGATCCCTTCCGGCGCCGTCTGTACTCCGCTGAACCGGGTCACCTCCTCGGGCCGTCGCTCCTCGATGGGTATCTCGTCACCAGAAGGTATGCTCAGGTCTATGGTGCTGGTTGGGGCAGCCACGTAGAAAGGTATGCCATTCTCCCTCGCCACCACCGCCAGGGTATAGGTGCCTATCTTGTTGGCGACATCGCCATTGGAGGCGATTCGGTCGGCCCCCACTATGACACAGTCCACTTCGCCCCGCCTCATCAGTAGACCGGCAGAGGAGTCCACGATAAGGGTAGAGGGTATTCCCAGTTGTACCAGCTCCCAGGCGGTGAGACGCGCGCCCTGAAGAAATGGGCGGGTCTCGGTGGCGAAGACCTGAAAACGCTTGCCACCCTCCCAGCCTGCCCTTATCACCCCCAGGGCCGTGCCATAGCCTGCCGTTGCCAGGGCCCCGGTGTTGCAGTGAGTCAGCACGGCCCCACCGTCAGGCATAAGCTCACTACCATGCTGGCCCATCCTCTGGTTGATCTGCTCGTCCTCTTCCTGGATACGCTTCGCCTCTGCCAGGAGTCTTGCTCTTATCTGACTCATATCAGGCTCAGCCTCGGCCACCTTTACCATCCGCCGGACGCCCCAGGATATATTCACCGCAGTCGGCCTGGCCGAGGCTATTTCACGGCCCGCTTCGGCCAGATGGGCCAGGAACTCATGGTGATTTTCTGTATGTATTTCCCTGGCAGCCATAGCCACAGCATAAGCGGCCGCGACCCCTATGGCAGGCGCTCCCCGGACTCGCATCTCTCGGATGGCCTGCACCACTTCCCGGTAGTGGCGTAGCTCCAGGGTCGTCCGCTCCATCGGAAGTCTGGTCTGGTCCAGGAGCCTCAACTTCCCATAGGCCCATTCCATAGCCTTCACCTCAGCCATAAAGCCACCACCTAATGCTACGAAAATTCACGGGCAAAGAAAAAGCTTCTCTACTGAGAGAAGCTTAGCTTCATAAGCCCCCCTCATCTCTCCCCGACCAGCCGGGGCCGGAATTAGCACCGCGTCGGAGCGCTCACTACAACACCGACCAGTTGCTCGGCTTCGCAGGGCCGTTCCCTCCGCCTCTCTGGATAAGAAGGGTATTCATTTATTCGGTTTTATGCACACTCAATACTACTAGGACTCAGGTAAACTGTCAAGGAAAGGGGACCCGGTTCAGGGGGTTAGTGCATCGTTCCCTAAATGTTGGGGGTGCGGGGGGCTTTGCCCCCGCCGGGGTTTGGGGTGTCCCCAAACCTATTACCTCGAGGTGGGGGGTGGGGCAAAGATGCCCCACTATTTAGAGAACAGAGCATTTAGCGATCAATTCTTAAACATTAGCCAGAACCAGGTCTGAGGCACTTACTTAGCTATCTTATGCACGCACAGCCTGTGTATCAGTCTCTTATCTACGAAATACGACGAAACTGTAAATATAATCACGTCTGATTGCATAGAATTTTCTAAACGGTAATCTATTGACATCTCCAAATACAATGTATTACTATCTGGGTCATGTACCACAGCCTGAAGGCCGCGGCATGATGTCCCTGCCTTCAGGCGGAGGTTGAAAAACCTATTTATGAGATAGCTTTTAGACCAGGAGGTCCGGGTAGACCATAGAAGATAGTTTGCGGTCAGGTCGCTTTAAGCCCGAGTCTAAGGAGGTGTGATTATCATGATGCCTCACCGGTTCTTTAAGTCTAAGATTCTGGTCTTCATTCCTGTGCTGTTGCTGCTCATATCGGCGGCCTGCGGAGGGGAGGAGACTCCAGCGCCGCAGGCCACGGCTACTCCGACGCCCGCCCCGCAACCTACAGCTACACCAACGCCTGCCCCGCAGCCCACGGCTACTCTTGCGCCTGCAGTCCGTACCCCAACGCCCGCACCAGCGGTGGCGACTGCGACTCCCAGGCCCGCTCCCACCGCAACACCTGTGCCCGTGGCGACTCCGACGCCTACACCTGCACCCCCAGCAAAGGTGAAGCCCACAGGCACCCTCAGCGTCGGCTACAACGAGATAGGGCCGCCACAGCTGCTACCAAAAAACTCCGGCTATCCCCAGTCATCTCTCAACCTGGTTACCATCTTCGAGACGGGATGGAGGGGCGGCCCTAATGGAGAGTTGGAGCCCTGGCTCATCAAAGAGTGGAGCACCTCGCCCGATAATCTGACCTGGACCCTCAGGCTCCAGAAAGGGGTGCAATTCCACAAGGGCTATGGCGAGTTCACCGCTGCGGACCTCAAGTTCAGCATAGAGAACTTTATCTCAGAGGGCTCCATCGCTAACGTCTCGACGGTGAAGCCATCCTATCAGTCGGAAGGCGCCTACGTGAGGGTAGTGGACGACTACACCCTGGAGGTGTACACCGGCAAAAGAAAGTCCTTCGACTTCCCGTGGGGCCTGTGGAGCTTTGGCAATTACCCGATAGTGTTCGTTGTCAGTAAGAAGTACGTCGAGGCGGTGGGAGAGCAGAAGGCCACCCTGGAGAGCGTAGGTACAGCTCCCTGGGAGTTCGTGGAGTACCGCGCGGCAGAAACCTTCCGCATGAAGGCGGTGGAAAACCACTGGCGCAAGACCCCCAACTTCGCGGAGATGGTCCAACGAGAGATACCTGAGATATCCACCAGGGTTGCCAGCTTCCAGACGGGCCAGATAGATAGCATGCACATGAACCCGGAGTCCCTCCCCGCGGTGGAGAAGGTGTCCGGCGTCAAGTTCCTGCGCTTCCCTGGGGCGTTCCAGCTGTGGTTGAACATTCACGGGCAGAACTACATAGACCGGGAGGGTGTCCCCAAGAGAGATACCAGCCTCCCCTGGGTCTCCGCATCTGCGGACACCAACTCTCCCGAATGGGAGCGGGCCAGGAAGGTCCGAGAGGCCATGAGCATCGCCATTGACCGGCAAGCCCTGGCGGACTCGTTGCTACTGGGCGAGGGGAGGCCTATTTCAATCCTGTGGTGGCATGGCCACGACGCCAGGCTGGGTCCCCTGAAGGACCTCAAGTATGAGTATAACGTAGAGCGTGCCAAAAAGCTCCTGGCGGAGGCGGGCCACCCCAACGGCTTCAACATAGATGTGACGCTCACTCTCATGCCTGTCCCGTCGGTCAGAGAGGCCGGAGAGGCCGTCTGCGTGATGTGGGAGAAGGTAAATATTCGGTGTACGCAGACACGGTTGCCCATGACCGCCTTCCGCCCCAACTTTGTGAACCGCAGCTGGAAAGGGTTGAATACCCACGGCGCACCTGCCTTGATCGAGCCCCTCCAGATATATGCGAACGTAATCAACAGCAAGGGGCTGATCAACTACGGGATGGAGCACCCCAAGCTGGATGAGTTCCTGGCCACCATTAACGCCACCTTTGAGACCGAAGCGCGTTGGGAGCGCTATAGGGAGACGGCTAAGTGGATCTTCGAAAACGTGGTCCACCTCCCACTAGTTGAGGGCAACTTCATTTACCCTCTTGGCCCTAAGATAGATGTGTGGCCCTTGCAATGCTGCTTTTACGGCCACCTGAACAACCTCGAGTACGTACCCCATCGGAAATAGGGGTATCGCTGCTAGTGGTCTGTGCTCACCTTAAGTCAGTGAGATAGGATATGGAGGCTATAGTGCACTATAGACTGCTGAATTCCATAACGGTGGTCCCCGTCCTGCTGTTGGTAGCTCTTATAATAGCTGTGGCCTGCGGAGGGGAGGAGACTCCAGCGCCGCAGGCCACCGCTACCCCGACGCCCGCCCCACAGCCTACGGCCACACCAGCACCGACACCAACGCCTGCCCCGCAGCCCACGGCTACTCTTGTGCCTGCGGTCCGCATTCCAACGCCCGCACCAGCGGTGGCGACTGCGACTCCCAGGCCCGCTCCCACCGCAACACCTGTGCCGGTGGCGACTCCGACGCCCACACCTACACCCGTGCCCCCGGCAAAGGTGAAGCCCACAGGCATCCTCAGTATCGGCTACAACGAGCTAGGGCCGCCGCAGCTGCTACCAAAAAACTCCGGCTATCCCCAGCAATCTCTCAATCTGGTTACCATCTTCGAGACGGGATGGAGGAGCAGCCCCAAGGGAGAGTTGGAGCCCTGGCTCATCAAAGAGTGGAGCAGCTCGCCCGACTTCCTCACCTGGACCCTCAGGCTCCAGAAAGGGGTGCAATTCCACAAGGGCTATGGCGAGTTCACCGCTGCGGACCTCAAGTTCAGCATAGAGAACTTCATCGCAGAGGGCGCCATCGGTAACACCGCGTTGGTAAAGCCCGCTTACACTGCGGAAGGCGCATACATGAGGGTAGTGGACGACTACACCCTGGAGGTGCACACCGGCAAGAGAAAGTCCTTCGACCTTACCTGGGGCTTGTGGAGCTTCGGCAGTTTCCCAATAGCGTTCGTTATCAGCAAGAAGTACTACGATGCGGTAGGTGAACAGAAGGCCAACCTGGAGAGTGTCGGCACAGCACCCTGGGAGTTCGGGGAGTGGCGCTCGGCTGAGTTGTTCCGCATGAAGGCAGTGGAAAACCACTGGCGCAAGACCCCGGAGTTCGCAGAGC
>CAYWGG010000058.1:0-12647 GCA_964457285.1 uncultured Dehalococcoidia bacterium | reverse complement strand
GTGACCGAAAAACGCCCATCAGGTTCTTTTGTGAGTACAATGGTATACTTTAGCAAAGGCATAGCTACAGCCCCAGCAGCCGGGAGGGGTTGTCCTTGACCATCATGCCTACCTCCACCTCCTCCAACCCCGCCTGAAGCAGGGTGGCGATGCCCATGCGCAGGCCCTCCGGAGGCATGGGGTGGTAGGCTTGCCCGAAATCGGTGCTGATGATGCAGTGCTCAGGGCCGATGGCCTGGAGTATATCCGCCAGCTCTGAGGGCCTGAGCCGGAAGGTGAGAGGCATTATGGTGTGGATGCAGTGCTCGATGAAGGCCCCCTTGTCCGCCAGGGCCTTCATATCCTCCACCGTCATCCCCGTCCAGAAGGACATAGTGGAGCCGTGGGTGACTACGATACGGCTGATGCCCAGGTTCCTGGCCTCGTCCACCAGCGCCATGCTCTCCTGGGTGGAGATGTGACCCGTAGCCAGCACCATGTCGTGCTGCTTTATGGTCTCAAGGATAGTGTAGACCTCGGGGAGGAGGCGACCCCGCCCGTCCAGGAGGTATATGCCTCCCTCCAGCCCTTGCCTGTGCTGCCGATCTGACCTCGCGGAGAAGGTAGGCATCCATACCACGCGAGCGCCCATGTTGGCCGAGGCCTCCACGGCCATCGGGTTGAGCCCCCCTACCTCCACATCCAGGGTGATCCCGCCTATCAGGGAGATACCTGGGACAATCTTGCTTACGGTGTAGGCCACGGGGTGAGTCGGGTACTCGTGGCTCTTCAACACCACGCCCCTCATGCCCATACTTCTGGCGCTCTGGGCCACTTCCACAGCGTCACAGCGGCGCTCCACCTTGGGGTCTGGAGCGAAGTGAACGTGGATGTCTACTGCATCTTCCATGAGTCTGTCTATAGCAGCCACAGCGTCTCCTTTGGGGGTGAGTTGGCGTTAGGATAAGTCTCCCGTTCCAGGTTGTCAAGCTGAGCATCAGGCTACCAAGTTATGTCGCATGTTAGAGACGAAATGTTCTGTAAGGGGGCGTGTGAAATGTCATTACTCTGAAAATCCCGCTCGCCCTGAGAGAATGAGAGGCCCCTGGAACGTTCCAGGGGCCTTATTTTGTATCTAATTCTGGAGCGCCCGACAGGACTCGAACCTGCAACCACTGGGTTCGAAGCCCAGTGCTCTGTCCGTTGAGCTACGGGCGCATTTTGGGGTGAGCGGTGGGATTCGAACCCACGATCTCCTGGGCCACAGCCAGGCGCCTTGGGCCTCTTGGCTACGCTCACCATGAGACAAAGGGCTGGAATGGAGACAGAAGGGCATTCCTATGCCACCCTTCTCGACCTTATATATCTCCTATGAAGAAGTCTAAGGGAAACTGCCCCTGGAGTCAACAATAGAGACGATTCGCAAATCTCCCCTACTTCCGGGCAAGCTCCAGAGCCAGGTTTATCAGCGTGCGAGCGGGGACCCCTGTGCCGCCTTTCACCAGATAACCCTTCTCCTTATCGCTGAAGTAGGTCCCAGCGATGTCCAGATGAGCCCAGGGGGTATCTTCGGTGAACTCTGCCAGGAATTGGGCGGCGGTGATGGAGCCTGCGGGACGGCCACCCGTGTTTTTGACGTCGGCCACGTTGCTCTTTATCTGCTCCTTATAGTCGTCGTACATGGGTAGCTGCCAGAACCTCTCGCCGGTAGACTGGCCTGCCTTTATTACCTGGTCTATCAGCTCCTGGTTGCTGCCCAACACCCCACTACAGGCGTGGCCCAGGGCCACCACCATAGCCCCGGTCAGGGTGGCTATATCCACGAGACGGGTTATACCCATCTGCCTGGCATAGTAGATAGCGTCCGCCAGCACGAGCCTTCCTTCAGCGTCGGTGTTTATCACCTCGATGGTCTTGCCGCTCATGCTGCGTACCACGTCTCCGGGACGCTGCGCGGAGCCGCCAGGCATGTTCTCGGTGGCGGCGACCATGCCCGTCACGTTTATCCTGGGCCTGAGGCGGCCGATGGCTTTCATGGCTGCGATGACTGAAGCGCCTCCTGCCATATCACCTTTCATATCTTCCATGCCCTGGGCCGGCTTTAAGGAGATGCCGCCGGTGTCAAAGGTGATCCCCTTGCCGATGAGGCCCAGGTTGTTGGAGGGGTTATCTGGATCGCCGGAATACTGGAGGACTATCAGCTTGGGAGGCTGGTCGCTTCCCCTGGCTACGCCCAGAAAGGCCCCCATACCCAGCTCCTCCATGTGCTGGCGCTCCAGGACTCTTATCTCAAGCCCCTCCTCATCCGCCACCTGGCGGGCGATCTCAGCCATCCGGGTGGGGGTCATGACGTTGGCGGGCTCGTTGACCATGTCCCTGGCCAGGATAGCTACCTCGGCCATAAGGCGGCCCCTCTCCACCCCTTTCTCCAGTTCGCCCAGCTTGCTGGAGTCTCGCTCCACTATCAGCAGGTCCTCGATCTCTCCATCACCGGCCTCGGTTTTTGTCAGGTAATTCTTGAAGTGGTAAAGGCCCAGGGTGCCCCCCTCTGCTATGGCCTGGCCTGAGACTCTGGCATCCATGCCTGCTATTCCAGCGCCGTGGGCTATGGTGGCCACCCGCTTCATACCCAGCCTCCGGAGATACCGGCAAGAGCTTGCCATCACCTCTCGCACCGTTTCCTGGTTGAATCCCTCTGCCTTGCCCAGCCCCGCCACCAGCACCCGCGAGGGGCCTATCTTCCCGAAGGTGTGGATAAGAGTGATCTCCCCCTTTCTCCCCTTTATCTCGCCTTCCTGGATTAGCTGGGTAATGGCGCCATCCAGAGCCCGGTCCACGGCTCCGGTAGCGCCGCCGGGTTGCTTTACACCCTCAAACAGGTTGACGATGAGGGCCGGGACCTTTACCTGGGTCACATCCTCCCGTACTACTTTTATATCCATGACACCTCCTTCATTTATCCCCTAAGCTGTGCGCATCCAGCGCCTTATCTCCCTCACCACCTTAGTTATGGCTGGGGAGATGTCGCTGGAGGTGTCCACGACGTAGTGGTTTCGCCTGATGGGCTCCATAGAGGAGTGCATCCTCTCGTACACCCGCCAGTCGGCGCTGGAGTGATCCTCCGGGTCTACCCCTTGGGAGCGGCCTTTGAGTCGTTCATATATGACCTCAGGGGGAGCCTTCAGGTATATGAGGATGAGCTTCGCCTCTACCTGTTCGGCGATGTAGTAGAGGCGTTCCCGGTGGCCCTCGACTAGGTTGGTGGCATCCAATAGGATGGGCACCCCTTGCCTCAGGAGGTCAGCAATCAAGGAATAGCATGCCCTGAAGAGGCGGTCGCTCTCGGCGGCAGTATAGCTGGGATTAGGGAACAGAGCTTTACGCAGCACATCGCTCTCAAGCGCAAGTAAAGACACGTGGGCCACAAGCCTGCGGCTGAAATAGGACTTACCGGAGCCTGGAAGGCCACCGATCACTACCATGACGGGCCTTGCCACAGGAGGCGGTATTTCAGAAAGGCTAGACCTTAGCTTCTCTACGTCCTTGACTCGTTGGGACACCTTGCTCTGCGTCTCTTCCATAATTGGAGCGATGTTGAAAAGGATTATCTGGAAAGATTATAGGAGAATTCAGCATGGGAGGCCAGGGGTTGCACTATGTATCGGTGTAAAACGCCAGCCCCAGAAGTCCCGGGCCCAGGTGAGCGCCCATGACAGGGGTGAACTCGCTGATAAAAAGCTCCTGGCAGTTAAACTCTGCTTCCACTTGCTGGTACAGCTTCTGGGCATCGGCAGCGGCGTGGGCGTGCATCACGTTCACATGAACAGGCTTGTCCTGGACCCGGCCCTTCATGATGCTCACCAGCTGTTCCATAGCCCTGGCGCGGCTCCTGGGCTTGTCCAATAGCCTGGCCTCCCCCAGCTTAAGCTCTGTCAGTGGCTTTATGCCCAGGAGGTAGGCCGCCCAGGCGCCTATCCTGGGCATCCTGCCGCTCCTCCTGAGGTAGTATAGGGTGTCCAGGAAGGCTATCAGGTTCACCCTGGGTATGAGTTCCTCGACTCTGGACATCACCCGTTCCAGGTCGTCCCCCTTCTGTGCTACCCTGGCGGCTTCAAGGGCGATGAGGCCCTCTGCTCCCGCAGCAGCTTTGCTATCTATCACCTTGATAGAGCAGCCCGGTAGCTCTGACCCGGCCATCCGGGCGGCAATACAGGCGGAATCGTAGGTAGCGCTGAAGTTGGCGGAGAGGGTGATACAGGCGATGCTCTCCGCAACGTTGCTTGCCATCTGGAATATTTCCAGGAACCTGGCAGGCTTTGGCGAGGAGGTGGTGGGTACTTTATGATTCTGCTGGAGGAGGCGGTAAAACTCGGCAGGCTCTATATCTATGCCGTCCCTGAAAGAGCGGTCCTCGATTAGCAGCTCGTGAGGGACTACGTATATGTGCCACAGCTCGAGGATCTCCCTTGGGAGGCAGCTACTACTATCAACCACTACGGCTACCTTGCGTTTGTGAACCAATGGGTTACAACCTCTCCCTGGCTTTCGGCAGGCAGATAGGGGCGTGCTTTTCGGTCCAGCCTCGACTGTAAAATAGCTGGACTGAGGAGGAAGGCCACTGAGGCCAGCGTGATGAGGATCATGGAAAGGAGGCTGAAGCCAAGTGGGAACGCCACTACAGTGAATGCTACCAACACAGCGGTGGACACGGTGAGCAAGCCGATCTTTAAGAGCCGATGTCCCACTTTCAGAAAAACTCCTGTGGTCACAGCCAGGGCCAGGAATACCAGAGCTCGATCTGTATCGGTCGCCCGGACCTGGGCCGTGTCGGTGGCCCAGAACCCGCTCTGCCAGTTGGGGAACAGTATCCAGGAGGTGAGAAATGGGAAGGGCAGGGCGGTGAGGGACGCCAGGAGCCAGTCCTGGCGTACCACTTTAACGACTACGTTGGACATTATCCACAAGGAGAAAGGTATGTAGGCGATGATAAGCATGTATATGGGGAGGCTGAAGGGCAAAGCGCCGGTGTTGAGGTACTCCCATGCTCCGTACCCGAGGGCCACCAGCGCCATCATCCAGGAGAGAGCCGGAGCCGCCATGGAGTATCCTAGCCAGGTGTAGGTCCACTTGGGTCTGCCTGCCTTCCAGCCTCTGAGGGTGACAAAGGTAACCGCGATCAGTAGTACACCCACCAGGAAGTATCGGGTCCAGAGATGAAGGGCGAACAGCGACGCCAAGAGAAGGTGAGGCAATGTAGCCAGAAGTATGTCTAACCAGGAGCCTCTGCTGTGGACCGAGTACATCCCCTGGGCGATAAGGTCCGGATGGCCCAGGTCACGCACCGCCTGAGAGAGGGCCTCCCCATAGGTAAAGCCTTCCTTCTCTAGCTCCTGTATTCTTTCCTCCAGGTGGCCCTGAAGCTCAAGGATTATCTCCCTGTTGGTGTTGGGGTCAAGCCTGAGCTTCCTTATCAGGGTGTGGAGGTAACTCTGAAGCTCTCCATCCACCTCGAGGTCTCCTTAAAAGTAGTCTAGGAAGCCTGAGCCGGCATTATGGCGTTTACAGCTCTGGAGAAGCGTTGCCACTCCTCCAGACGCTCTTCCAGCACCCTTTGGCCTTTGGGTGTGATGTAGTAGTATCGGCGAGGCAACCCAGAAGCTACCTCTCTCCATCGTCCCTCCACCAGGCTTGCTGCCTCCAGCCGGTGCAATGCTGGGTAGAGGGTCCCTTCCTTGAAGCGGAAATACCCGCTGCTGCGCCTCTCTATCTCCTTGACTATCTGGTAGCCGTACATGGCTTCGCGAGCCAGCAAAGAGAGGAGGAGGGTCTCGGTGTTTCCTTTCAGGAGCTCTTTATCGTACATAGTTCATCACTGGCCTTGACCGCTTGGTGCGATTTTATACCCTACACAAACAGGTGGTCAAGCGCTACGCGAGCACTCTGAGCGCAGCAATTTGCGGTGGGATGCTACATGGAATTGACCAGGCCCTGGATTACCCAGAGGATTAAGATGGCGAACATGGGGCTCAGGTCAATGAAGCCTATTCGCGAGATGGGCAGACGTCTCAGGGGGGCCAGGATGGGCTCTGTTATCTGGTAAACGATAGCTACCAGAGGATTGGTGCTGCTTCCTATGGGAAGCCAGGAGAGAATGATTCGTGCAAATATAGCTACCCACAGGACCGTAACCAGGAGATTTACGAAAACCTTTATGGCCTCCATTACCGCTCTTCGCCCAGCTCCACCGACTTTTCGTAAGCAGCGATAACCGCACTGATGACCGTGGCTCGAAAGCCGCCTTCTTCCAGGGCCAACAGCGCCTCGACGGTAGTCCCACCGGGGGAGGTGACCATATCCTTTAGCTCAGCAGGATGTTTCCCTGTCTCCTTCACTAGCTTTGCACTGCCCAGCACTGTCTGCAGGGCCAGGGTCCGTGCCATGTCCCTGGGCAGACCCACATGGACTCCCGCATCTATCAGAGACTCTATGAAAAGAAACACATAGGCTGGGCCGCTGGCACTGAGAGCGGTGGCCATATCCAGGTACTTCTCGTCGGAAACGTATATCTCCTCTCCCATAGTCCTCAATATTGACCGGGCCGACTGGCGCACCTCGTCACATACCTGGGATGAGCAGGTCCAGAGACTCATACCCTCGCCGATCTGTGCTGGGGTGTTGGGCATGACCCGGATAACGGAAGGATGGCCCAGGCCACCTGATATTGCGGACATTCTGGCTCCTGCGACGATGGAGAGGGCAGCCTGTTCCTGGCGCAGGTGTCCTTTGAGCTGCGCCAGCACTTCCGGCAAGTTCTGAGGTTTAACCGATAGGACTACAATATCGCTCTTCTCCACGGCCCTGGAGTTGCTGGTGGTGGCGAAGATGCCGTAACGCTCCTGAAGCACGCGACAGCGCGCCTCCAGTAATTCTCCCACTGATATATCTTCCCGCCTGGCGACACCTTTGGAGAGGATGCCTCCGATCATCGCCTCGGCCATGGTGCCGCCACCGATGAAAGCTAACTTCATAGCCCCCTCGAGAACGCCGAGTTGCTCTATATTATAACACCGAAAACCGCTGACGAGGCAGATGATAGGCTGTTAGGGCAGGCCCTTCCCCAGAGAGAGGGCGACAGCCAGCTTTATGGCTTCTAACATACTGTCGTGGTGGGCGATGCCTTTCCCGGCGATGTCAAAGGCCGTGCCGTGGTCCACCGATGTCCGTACAAAAGGCAGCCCCAGGTTGGCGGTGATGCTGCGCTCGAAGCCGTAGACCTTCACGGGGATATGGCCCTGGTCGTGGTACATGGCTAGGACCACGTCGTAGCGTCCCTGGATGGCCTGGTGAAAGATGATGTCGGCGGGCACGGGGCCATGAGCAGCTATGCCTTGCTTCCTGGCCTCCTCTACCGCAGGGGCAATCTCCTCTGCCTCCTCGTTCCCCAGGAGGCCCCCGTCGCTGGCGTGGGGGTTAAGAGCGGCCACTCCGATGCGAGGATTGGGTATGCCCCATTGGGTGAAGCTGTCGTGGGTAAGCACCAGCTTTGCCAGAATCCTGTCTTTGGTCACGTAATCGCAGGCCCGGCGCAGGGAGCGGTGGGTAGTGAGGTGCACCACCCACAACCGACCCGACATGAGCATGGTAGCCACTTCCTTGGCGCCGGACATCTCCTGTAGAAGCTCCATGTGGCCGATGGCCTTGTACCCGGCCAGGCTGGCGGCCTCCTTGTTGACCGGAGCGGTAGCCAGGGCGTCCACCTGCCTGGCAAGGGCAAGCTCGCC
Organism: uncultured Dehalococcoidia bacterium; assembly: GCA_964457285.1. Lineage (GTDB taxonomy): Bacteria > Chloroflexota > Dehalococcoidia > Lucifugimonadales > JAGWBF01 > CAYWGG01. Next base: position 4,887 of record CAYWGG010000058.1, on the reverse strand, counting down.
AGCCCTGGACACCCATTCCATAGCGGCCTTGCCGCAGGCGGGAGAGATTCTCCCTACCGTCACATCTTCAGGGTTGAGGTTGTGGATGTCCAGCACGTCCACCAGCCCCGGCGATAGCCCGGCCTCCTCTGGCGACTCCACCTCCCGCACCCTGAGAGGAGTCCTGGTCAGCTTCACTGCCTGCTCCATAGACCAGGAACTGCCCACCACCACAGGTCGGCAGGTGGGGTACACCTCGCCCGAGGCCAGGGCCTTGGCGATCACCTCGGGGCCTATGCCGCAGGGGTCCCCCATAGTTATAGCGATGACCGGTTTACCGTTGTCAGCCATAGCGCCTCCCTATATCCCAGCCCGCATGTATCTGCCATCTGCCGGTATAGCGCTTAGATTATACCACAGGGAGGCCTAGTCCTTGTCCCTGTGGACTTCCGTCCTCAGCCCTCGCTCCCACTCGTAGCGGATGGTGATAACCTGGGCCCACCACGGGCTGAGGCTGTATTCGTTATGGAGGTGCTTCGCCGCGAGAGTGTGACCCTTCTCCTTCATCCCCCACCGGTCCAGGATGGAGTACCACTCCTGGGATGACTTGCCTGTCATGGCAAGGATTACCTCCTCGCGGATTCCCCGGGGACCAGACCTCTTTTCCGCAGTCATTTCCCAACCTCTTTGCTGAGGATTCGGTTGTGTCTGATATAACTTTCGTGTAGGGCTTCTATCCGCTCTGCATAGCGAAGTCAAAGACAGGAGTTTCCAGGATTTTGGAAGGGTTCTTCTGATCCCACGCAATCCGTTGAAGGCGTTTTACTGTATCGGCAGAGAAGAGCTTCTCTCCGCACTGGAGGCAGACCTTAGCTGGTACATGTTCAACAATAATCCACTTGCCGTCAAGCTCGATTGCGTAGGTTACCTCTTGCTCGACCAGAGGCGAACCGCAGAGGTCACATGTCATTGAAATCTCCTAACCCTGAAATTTATCCACAGGGATGGATCTGGCTGATAGACTGTGATGATCTTGATGAGTTCTCGCGTGGGGTAGCTACACTGAATGTGGAGAGGACGTCCCATTTCAGTATATCCTAGAATCAGGCAGCTTTGACCATACTTGTCATCTGGATAGTCTTCTATGATCTCGCCAGTGGCTATTGCCTGACGAAGCTCCTCCACAGAGACATATCTTAGGATGCTTTGGTCAACGGCGTGCTGTGTGTACTCCAACCTATTCTCTGAGACCTTCTGGCGAATGGCCTCGATCACAGTTCTACCCATTCCACGAGGCGCGCTCCTGGTCCACGTACTCCTGGGCATCAATGCCCTGCCAGATTTCTTTCCCTAGCCCCTTTAGCTCCAGAATGCTGCGCCGCTGCGGAACCGACAGACGTTGCCGCACCAGCGCCGCCAACTCTGCTAGAAGGCAGAGTTGGTCAACAGGGTCGAGTTGGCGCACTCTGGACAGCAGTTCTTCATAAGGCATTGCTGACGGGTTCACCTTGAGCGTCTCTCTGGCTCATTGTGGAGGAACTCTATCTAACAGGTAACGAAGCCCTTACGGCTAACTCTATTTTAACATCATCCCCTATTCCTACCCGCACCTGTTCCACCCACAGGCGGTGCACAGCAAGCAGCCCTCCTGGTAGGCCAGGGGTGCGTTGCAGTCGGGGCAGCGGGTGCGGGGCTGGCGTCCGTTGCTACCTGCGTGGGTATGTATCGCGGGCTCAGAGGAGTGGCCCTTCACGTCGGGGAAAAGCCTTAGCTGGGCCTCGGCGGCGTGGCGCTGCCTGGCCTCGATGGTGGTATGCCTCTCCAGGGCCAGGGCGACGGCGTCGGGGCCGGAGCGCACAAGAGTGCCGCTGTCCCAGGCCGGGCAGCAGGTGATGCCCCGAAGCTGCTCTATCACCTCCTGGATGTCAATGCCAGACCGAAGGGCCAGGGACACCAGGCGGGATATAGCCTCAAGCTGGGCTGAGTCGCAGCCCCCCGCCTTCCCTAGAGTGGTAAACACCTCAAAGGGCGTGCCAGCCCCGTCGAAGTTGATGGTGATGTACATGTTCCCGTGGCCGGTCCTTATCCTTTCGGTGATGCCCGACATCTCCTGGGGCCTTGCCCTGGGAGTCAAAGGTAACGTGGTCTCCTGAGCTTCTTCATCGCCCGCTGTTGGAGCCTCTGTACTGCTGGAGTGCTTGCCCGTTTCTCCGGTGCTGAGCACCTGGTGCTCTTTGCTGCCGTCCCGGTAGATAGTAATCCCCTTGCAGCCTAGCTCATACGCCAGCATGTAGGCATCGGCTATGTCCTGGACGGTCGCGCTGGCCGGGAAGTTGATGGTCTTGGAGACGGCATTGTCGGTATATTTCTGGAAGGCCGCCTGCATTCGCACGTGCCACTGGGGGGCGATGTCGTGGGAGGTAGCAAAGAGCCCCTTGACCCACTGTGGGACATCGCCGTCCCCATCCCGAGCGGAGTCGAGGGAAATGTCCCGAAGGCCGCCCTTCTGCGCCAGCCTCTCCATGAGGGCCTGGGAGTAGAAGCCCTCCTTTCGGGCCACAGCCTCTAAGAAGGGATTCCCCTCCACCAGGAGGGTGTTGTCCATCACATTCCGTACGTAGCTCAGAGCGAAGAGGGGCTCGATGCCGCTGGAGCAGCCAGCGATGATGCTTATAGTACCTGTGGGCGCAATGGTGGTAGGTGCAGAGTTACGCATACGGGAACTGCCGGGGTGGTTGTAGACGCTGCCCTCCCAGGAGGGGAACGCTCCCCTGGCCTCCGCCAACTCTGCGGAAGCCTCGTGGGTCTTGCGCTGGATGAAGCCCATCAACTCCTCGGCCACCTCAAGCGCCTGCTCCGAGTCGTAGGGGATGCCGAGCTGGACCAGCAGGTCGGCAAGGCCCATCACTCCAAGGCCGATGCGTCGGGTCTTCTTGCTCATGTCTTCAATCTGAGAGATGGGATAGCGGTTCATGTCAATGACGTTGTCCAGCATGTGTACGGCGGTCTTTATGACCCTCGCCAGCTTGTCCCAGTCTACTTCCACGCCATTGTCGGTGTAGCGCACCATACGGGCCAGGTTTATGCTGCCCAGGTTACAGGACTCGTAAGGTAAGAGCGGCTGTTCCCCACAGTTATGAACTACAATGCCGTTAGCGACGAAGGAATGAGTCAGGGGCTCAGTAAGGTCGAATACTGGCTCCTCACCTTCCGCGATCAAAGCCACAAAGGATGTTTTGAAACCCTCGCGGTAGGGCCCACGGCGATAGGTAGTCAGTTGGCTCAAGAGCGATGTTTGCTTCGCCTCGGTCAGGAAGCCTATGTCACTGGCGAACCGGTAAAGGTTGTCTTTGCTAATGACCAGTTCATGATAGGCCTTGCAATTGTACTCCGTATAACCTCCCTTGCCATCGGGCAAAGAGCGAGGCCCCTCAGCACGTCGGTCGCTGTAGATAACGCTGGCAATGCCAAAGTTCAGCAGAAGTCGCTGTACGTCCATCAGAAGCTCGCGGCTTATGGAGGTCAGCCGGACGTTGACACCCTTTCCAGGATAGCCGCTTACGTGTCCATCGGCCGTAAATAGGGCCTGAAGGAAACCAGATTGCATCTCTTCACAGCCTTGGAACACGCTTTCTGGCACTGAGAGCTTGTGGCCAATGGTAAGCCCATGCTCTGCAGCCAACTCCAGGAATCGAGAAGACGATACTCGCGCCTCATCCCGGTCTTTAACGGCGACGACGCCAATGTTGTAGTCATGGCGATAGCCAACAGGGGTACGTACCATTGAGTTCATCATATCTGCGAACCGGGGGGCCAGTTCGCCTTTCTCATCGCCGAAAAAGGAGAGCACTGCCCGATCAGGCTTCAGGGTGCCATCGCCGACCAGCCAACCCAGGAGCAGGCCAAGCTCACGAGAGCCCTGGGTGCCGAAACCTCCTTTCTGATTGAGCAAGCGCAGCCCGTCACCGAACCGCAACTCTCCTGCCGCCACCCATCCCCGGTCAGTCATGATGCGGTGGTCGGCTGTCACCCGCACTTCGTAGCCTTCGGCGGTGACGATTCGATACACAGGTTTGACCCCGGTGGCCATTACAGGGCCAGCTAGCTGGAACTGTCCAGCGCCAAAGCGTCCATCTATCGTTATCGTTACATCCCTGTTCTCAGCCCGTAGGTCTGCCGCACGAATCAGTCCTTGGTCGGTATATATAAGAGTGTCGCCGGTGACACAGGGGTTTGTGCTCTCGATCTCTCCCAGTTGCGGATTCGGGTTGTCCTGGTTTATGCGGTCCAGGAAAACGATTCCCGGGTCTCCCGTCTTCCAGGCCATCTTTACCAGCAGGTCGAACACCTCGCGGGCGTTGAGCTGGCCTGTGGCTTTGCCGGTGCGGGGGTTGATAAGGTCGTACTCTTCGCCGTTTTTGACCTTCTCCATCCACTCCTCGGTGACGGCCACGCTGATGTTGAAGTTGGATATGCTCTTGCCATCCTCCTTGGATCGGATGAACTTGAGGATGTCGGGGTGAGTGACGTGGAGGATGCCCATGTTGGCGCCCCTTCTGGTGGAGCCCTGCTTGACGGCCTCGGTAGCGCCGTCGAAGGCGCGCATGAAGCTGACTGGCCCGCTGGCGACTCCCCCTGTGGAGCCTACTATGTCCCCTTCTGGACGGAGACGGCTGAAGGCGAACCCAGTGCCGCCCCCGCTTTTCTGGACCAGGGTGGCTTGCTTCACCGTCTCGAAGATGGCTTCCATCGAGTCATGGACGGGCAGCACGAAGCAGGCGGAGAGCATCTGGAGCTCTCTTCCAGCGTTCATCAAAGTGGGGGAGTTGGGCAGAAAGTCCAGGCTGCGCATCACCTGGTAGCTGTCTCTTATACACATCTGACGCTGCCGACGATCTTACGCGTGTA